>CALBIE010000078.1 GCA_937893495.1 uncultured Verrucomicrobiales bacterium
CCAGTGTGACTGGTCGTCCTCTCAGACCAGCTACCCGTCATAGCCTTGGTGAGCCATTACCTCACCAACAAACTGATAGGCCGCGGGCTCATCTAAAAGCGCCAGGTCCGAAGATCCCCAGCTTTAAAGTTTCCTTCACATGCGGTATTAATTCGAGTTTCCCCGAGCTATCCCCCACTTTCAGGCAGATTCCCACGTGTTACGCACCCTTTCGCCACTAGAACTAACAAGTGTTACCACCGGTTAGTTCCCGTTCGACTTGCATGTCTTATCCACGCCGCCAGCGTTCGTTCTGAGCCAGAATCAAACTCTCCGTGAAAAGAGTTAGTTGATTCGTCGTTGGACCGAAGTCCAACGGCCTTAAGATTAATTTAAACTCTCACCGGGTGTCCAACTAACTGAAACACTCGGCAAGGGGCTCACTTGATCGCACAATTTAGTTTTCAAAGAACGTTTCGCGCATTTGCGCCAAAGTCATTAACCCCATCAGGGGAAAAAAAACCTGAGAGTCAGTTTCCACTGACTGCTCAGCCATAGGGCCAGTGAATCTATCGGCAGCCCTGGTCGGCGTCAACAGTTTTTCAGAATTCTTTTTTCTGAACCGTTTCGAACCGTCCACTCCCTCAGGAGCGGGGCGGAAAGTATAGATGCCCCATTACCTCCGCAAGAGTTTTTTTCACTTTAAGATAATTTTTTTTAAGTGCCGTCTTTGCAACAGGTTGCCGACCGAGATGCGGTATCGTATGAACAGGCATTTCTGAGGCTAATTCCCGCAAAATGTCAGCGTTTCGAGCTACCGACTGATCCGGTTCTTTTACACCCATTAATACCACGGCCGGCGGTCTCACCCGATGCCGATGAAGCACTTCGAGATTCAGGCGAACATGGTTGATGACTCCGAGACGATTCGGGGCCACCAGCACAACCGCGCAACGCAGCGCTTTAATCAGGTCCAGCGAACTCAATCCCTCACCCAGCGGTGACAGCAATCCTCCAGCGCCTTCTACGACGATGGCGTCCGCCTGCTTCGACCAGGGCCGCAATCGGGCCAACGCCGCTCTAGCGGTAATTGCCTGCCCGACATTTCTCGCCGCCAGCAATGGCGTGACTGGATACGCAAAATGGAAGGCATTTATCTCATCAAGCGATAGATGCCCCTTTTGAACGGATGCCAGAGTGCTCGCATCTTTACGGTTGCCGGAGCAGAACGGCTTCAACCCCACCACGTTTACCCCTTCCTCGATCAAATGATGCAGGAGCAAGGCGGTAAACACCGTCTTACCCACTCCCGTATCGGTTCCCGTTACGAAGATGAACATGCCTTCAATTCACTGATTCTGTTATCATCCAATGCGTTCGCAATGACCGGATTTGATTCAGATCTCCGACGATGAGATGAATCGAATTCAGTGACGAACGCTCCCCATTATGAGCTCTTTGCAGCAGTTCGCCTACTTCCAATACGCATACAAAATGCGCACATCCTTTGCACTGTTATTGCGGAAGATCAGTCCCACCATTTCCTTTCGCCGGCCATTGATTTCCACTTCCACGGTTACCTTGAATGTCGCGCTGCGCACTCCAAAGATTCGCCCCGCCGACCCAATTGAATTCTGATCCATTCCCGGAATATTCGCAAGATCGCGCACCGAACGGAACGGAGTATCGTCTTCCGTCCCTGCCACTCCATCGGGCCCCGCGCGATGGGTCACAATATTCTGCGCCACCGTCTCGTCGATTCCCGGAATCAATTGAAAAATCGTTGCATTCGCCGTGTTGATGTTCACCAACCGCGCTGACGTCGTCGTAAAGAAATCCACCAGGGCATTGGTGTAAATCGGCCCATTGTTCCGCGACATGGCGATGGCGCGCGCTGACGGACCGAGTGTCGGATCGATTTCCGGCGGCGCATTGCCCAGATACATGTCTTCCGAAATCCCGTTAATCAACAGTAATTCGGTTAAATCATCCAACGGACCATTTTTGCAGAGATGCGGTTTTTCAAGACCCAGATAAAAATCCATTTCAGCGCCGTTAATGCGCGTCTGGTCATCGGCATCAATCCAATCCAGAATCGAACTTACTGCTCCCTGAGCCTCCGCCACATCTACTCCCACGAGCTTAAATGCCTGGTTCAGGATGGTTTCGTCCGCCACGTTGATGTTAAACTTCCGTTCCTGATCCTCGATACGAACTGAGAATTTGCCCCTTCCCAACTGCACATCGGTCAGAGATTGGTCCAGGAATATCTCATTTGTCACATAGAGTCCCCCAGCCCAAAACTGATTCAACGAATCGTAGGATTCTCCAGGAACAGACATTTGCTGGCCAACGGCAAATCGAGCCAGTTCAATACCCGATCGTCCGAGCCACTCAAATTCGTACTCATCGGTCGCATTGCGTGCGAGATACGTTTCCACTTTGACCGAATAGGCAAATCCTCCCGCAATAATTGACAGCGCCAGCACGACCAGCATGACCATGATCAGCGCGATGCCTCGTTCACTCCTAATTTGTTTGTCCGGTTGGGTTAGCATCAACGACGATTGATTGTTGGCGGCCGCGGAAGCGGGACGTTGGGGCGACGATTCCCGTTTGCCGGCGGCGCAGCCCCCGGAGGCCCTCCCCCGAGTGGAGAGTTGGGCCGATGCACGTCCTTCGGCACGACGGTTCCAGACAGGCTCACAATCGAGGTGATCGGATGTTCTGCCTCCTGCCCGGATCCGCTGGAAAAGCCGAGGTAAAGCCGCACCATCTGCGGCAACTGATTCGTGCTCATCCATTCCACTTCCCAGTCCGCCAGATTCGTGTTCCAGAATTCCAGGCTAAACGTGCTGACGTTGGTGGACAACACCATGATGTATGATTCGTCGATCCCGTTGGTATCGCTCAGGATGTTCTTCTGCCGCATTACCAGTTGCGGCCGGCCATTCGTCCCATCCTCTACTTCAAATGTCACTCTCCGAACCGGTTGGAGGGGAAACATGCCTGTTCCTGGAAAGTTCTCCGGCAATCGCGACACGAAACTCAGAAAAGCAAAGCGTTCATCCGTCGTATCCACGTCGAATGAGTAGTAGCTGAGGTTCTCCTGCCACAACTGCGCGCCCTGCAATGCCACTTCTATCGTCCGCCGCGTGATTCGCTCACGCTGCACACTATCGGCCGCTCGCAATCCGACCTGCGACGCTCGCAATACAGCCGACCACACCGAATATATTGCCGTCACGATGGCTCCGAGAATGGCAATCGCAATGACCACCTCAACGAGCGTAAACGCTATCGTTCGAGGTTTTCGTCCCATTATTGAAGAGGGCATTATCATCGTCGAGGAAGTGTTGCGGCGCCCCCGGGGTCACCGCTGTCCGGCCGATACAGCACGATGCTCAATTTTGATTCCGCGGCGGCTCCGTCATGATGTTCAAAGACCGTGATATCCACTCGAAACAAGCCGTTTGAACCGACCAGAATCGTCTCACGTGACCAGGTGGCATCCGGATACAAATCGCCAAAATCTCCACTCTCGACGCCTTCTTCCAGCGCGTTGGTCAATGACAACTCGGAGGCCAGCACGCCGGGATCGACCCGTGGTTTCTGAAGGTTCTGGACATATTTCAGATTTTGCGAAACCAGTTCGAGAATGGCAAATATCGCCACAAAGAAAATCGCGACCGCCACCATGACTTCGAGCAAAGTAAACGCCCTTACCTTGCGCCGACCCGGCAACACTGCCGATCGTGGATTAACCGAACCAGAATGACTCCGGTTCATCACCGGAGTGGCAGCATTCAGGTTGCTGTCGGTCAGCAACCCGATATTCGATGGCAAACAAATCTTCATCTAATTCAATCTCGCGAAATCGGCCCGCCCGGTAATGGGATCAACGAAAATTCTACGCACTTCACCGGAAAGCGAGCGAACGATCACAGTGAATTCTTCGGCTGTGCCATTGGAGAAAAATCGCGTGACTGCCAGTTCGGAATCCTTAAACGATTTGAAATTCACAAAGATGTCCTCGATGCCGACGTCTTCATGCAACTGCACGTGAAAAAAGCCCCGGCGCTGGTCAGCCCCTCCCGCCGAACTGCCTGATGAGCCCTCCGTCGCAACAGTTGTCGCCCGCACATCAAATGTGTATTCCTGCGGGTTGACATGCAATTCGACCACCACGCCGCGAATAATTGCCTGCGCCCTCGCCGTGTTCAACGCCTCCAGCAATTCGGATGTTACCGTCCGCATCGGACCTTTGTTCTGCGCCCGCACAAACGACGGAATTCCAATTGTCAAAATAATCGCGATCAATCCGATCACCATCATCATCTCGATCAAAGTGAAACCGGAGCGCCACGAACGGGGATTGCCGAGTTTGGAATGCGGAGCGCGGAGTGCGGAGTGACACAGACCATTCCGCACTCCGCACTCCGCACTTCGCATTTGCCTCGTTTTCATTGCGCAATGGATGCGGTGAGCTTGAACATCGCCTCCAGAATACTGAGCAACAGAAACCCCACGCCAAGGGCCATCACCACGATAATGACTGGCTCAATCAAATTGGTCATGACGCGCAGCGCGATGTTCATCTGGTTCTCGTAGGTGTCGGCCACATTTCGCAATGATCCCGGCACATCCCCGGTATCCTCGCCAATCTTCAGCAGATCGATCATCAACTGCGGGAAAATCCCGCTGCGCGCCAACGGCTGGGCAATCGTCTTACCATCGGTCACCGCCTCGCGTGTCTTGGCAATGGCCTCCTTCAACACCACGTTGGGAATCACTTGCTCGGTAATCTTCAACGCCGTGAGCACCGGGACGCCATTGGTGAGCAACGTCGCCAACGTCCGGGCGAACTGTGCAAACAGGTTCATGCGAAACACTTTTCCGACAATCGGCACCTCCAGTTTCCAGCCATCGATCGCTCTTCGGCCCATCTCGGAACCTCGAAACCGCAAGAACAATACAAAACCGGCAACGGCAACCAGCCCCATAATCAGCAGATTGGTCGGACTGCGAATGAAATCACTGAAGTGCACGAGAATTTGCGTGGACATCGGCAGATCAATATTCATGCCCTGAAAGATTCCCAGAAACGTCGGTAACATTTTTGTCACGAAAATGATCACGATCACCAATCCCGTCAGGGCGACAAAGGCCGGATAGACCATGGCTGAGGTAAACTTGCTTTGCACCTCGGCAAACCGCTCAAAATGCTCGGACAGGCGATTGAGCACGTCCGTCAACGCACCGCTCTGTTCGCCCGCGCGCACCATGTTCACGTACATATCTGAAAAGACGACACCCTGCCGGGCCATCGCATCCGAGAGACTCTTGCCTTCTACCACATCCTGCTTCAATTGCTTGCTCACCGAAGATGGAATTCCCTTGGAACTGATATGCGCCATGCTGTTGAGCGCCACCGTCAACGGCATGCCCGATTTAATCAAATTGGACAATTGCTGGGTGTAGTTGGCGATTTCCTGCAAGCTGGGTTTGCGTTGCCTGCCTTTCAGTTCCCTCAATGCCGGGGGCAGCAGATTGGAAAAACTAAACCCCTTCGCGGCCTTTTTGTTGCCCCCAACCGGACCCGAAGTCGAATCAATGGCGATGGGAAACAGCCCCATGCGCTGCACCTGCGACAACGCGGCGGAGCGATCATTGACCTCCAACACACCGGTCACGAGTTCGCCGGACTTGCGGCGCGCCTTATACGAAAATTGCGGCATAGGTTGCTACCGAATATAAACCCGCGAAAACGAAAAAGTTGCAAGCCTCCCGTCGAATCAGGCTCGCTCTGTGGGTTCCACCCGCCTCGGACCAAAGCCCGCAGACCCCAACTCCAGTAGAACAAACATCGGCACGGCAATGGCCATGCGGAACAGCACGCCATCGAAGATCATTCCAATCAACCCCGGTAGGCTCGCTGCGCGACAAATTGTGGTGACTGAGAATGCCTTCGCAACAAAGCCTCCTTCTTCGGCGTCATTCCTGCGAAATATCATCCACAGCCAGAACAGGAAGGCCCAGAGGCCCGGAATACCCAGCGTCATACCGAGCATCAGGTAGTCATTCAACGTCACCGCCGCGCCTTCGGTCAAATGGGCTGGTTTGTAAACCCGTTCATAAGCCGCCGTCGGCTTTCCCCAGCCCCAACCCACCAACGGTCGCTCGCCAATCATCTGGAGTGAACCGGGAACGACGGCCACCCGGTTGCGCCACGAAAAATCATACGGATTGGCAACGGTGAACACCCGACGCACCAATGGCATTTCCGTGTGTCGCAATGTCCAGAATCCCATTACCCACAGCGACGCGCCGATGAGCAACCAATATGGAAACGTGTTGCGCGTGAATACCAGCACAGGACTGGCAGTTCTGTCGTTCGCAGGGCGCTTCAACCAATGCCGGACCAGCAGCAGCAAACCACAGGCTGCGCCAAGCCAGGCACCTCGACTGTAACTGTGGATCAGTCCCGTTCCAGTCATCGTCATTGCCACCAGGCACAAGCTCACCCGGACGGCTTGCAAAAAGCATTTCACCTTAGGCTCGCCGCGTCCGCTGCCAACCGCCCGTAAGAGCAGGCCGACCGACGCCACGAAGCCCATCGCCATCAGCACGCCATACACATTCGGCGTGTCCCACAGTCCCTGCCATCGCTGTCGCCCACGATACTGGTATTCAACACTTCCCGCCTCCATTTCCAACCATGACAGCCCTGCGACCAGCAAAACGAAAGAAATCAGGAACGCCCTCGCGGCGAAGTCATCCCGCCCGTCACGCCGTTCCCACAATCGCCAGAATCCTGCCGCCTGCCCGGCCGTCAATCCAACCAGCAACACCAGGAAGTCATTGCCCGACGTGGAGCCCGGATACTCCCGTCCATAGGCGACCACCGCGCATATCGCGAAAAACGCGACCGCCATGCTTCGCGGGTTTTTCCAAAAAGCCTGCTCGCCTTTCAACAGATGCCCGAGATAGAGGAACCCCCCGAAGTAAAGCCCCACACACGCCGCAACCTGCCACTGGTCCGTTTTTGAAACGCACAGTGCGACCAGTTCCACCCGCCCAATCTCCAGCCAGTTCCACGGCATCTCGCTGCGTTGCAACCACCAGGCCAGCAATGACAACAGCAGCAATGCTCCCGCCACAGTGGCGCGAAGCATCAGCGCGGTGACCCGGCGATTTCGCGCGCCACCAACCACCTTCGATTCTTTGTCCTCATCCTTCATCGTTCAAATGCCGATCACGGCAGTTCCCACTATTGTTCCTGCGCTTGAGGAGCGAGGCTAAGCCGAGCCTCAGATTTCCCAGGTGGGGCGACGCTATGCGGAGCCTCTGAATCAAACATCGGTCGCGGCGCTTCCATCCATTGACCCTCTTCCCAAAATTCGACCCCCTCGCCGGAATTGCGTCGCGCGGGGATTCCCACCGCGCGAATCGCCGCCAGGTAAAGTCCAGCCCATTCCTCACGCGAGCCGTTTCCCTGCCGCCATGCCGACATGATTCCACCGGCCGGTTTCAGTCCGGGAGTCACCCGCTCGCGCAAGTGCCCGACGATGATTTCCACCGCTTCACCGGCCGAATGACTCTTGCGCACGCGCGGCGCGAACCGCTCCCACAACGTCCGCCGCCAACCGGGGACCACAGGCCGCTGGCCTGTCACCCGAGGCGGCCCGCCTCGGGATTCCGCCGGACCACTGCCTCCGCCCCCCAACACCGGCCAGAGCACAAACCGCCGATAAATCTCCAAATCCGTGTCACGAAAGAACCAGCGTCGCTGCAAACCCGCCAGTTCCACATGCTCCCGCAGTTCACTCACCGTCATCTCGTTTCCGAACTGTTCGACCAGCCAGCGCCAATCTTCCCCATACCGTTTGGGCAGCAGCACCGTCTCTGCAACGCGCGCGACCAGCCCCTGTGCCGGCAGGTGATCCACGCCGATCAGCACACCTGAAATCACCACCGCCAGCCCCGCCAGCCCGACCGCCATTCGCCGCACCCAACGTTCCCGGGCTGGCCAGGGGTTGGCGGAGGCTTCCTCGACTCCCTCCGATTTGCGTCCATCAACGTTCATTTGCGGTTAAAAAACTTCCCCCGCCCTCGGGCCTCTTGTGTCGTTTTGTTTTCTTTGTGGCCACAAAAAACGCAAGGACTCACAAAACCAATCCTGTTCCAGGTGTTGTTCATCGCATTCATTTTTCAGTTCCCTGGCGACTCGTCCGCTGTTCTCCGTTCGTACCCCGTAAGCCGGCTGCAAGCCGGCGCTCCAAAATATCCGCGTCCGTCCGCGTTCATGAGCGGTTAAAGACCTTTCCGTTTCCCCGTTCGTGTCGATTGGTGTTCATTCGCCTCCGCTGTTCAGCTTCGTCGCAACAAGTTCGTGGTTAAAAACTTCCCCCTTCGTGGGCAATACAAATTCGGCGCATCGTTCAGCGACATGGCGCATGACCATTCCCCGATCCTCTTTGAAAGCATGCTTCTGTCCTTCCAACACTTCCAGTTCGACCGTCGCCCCGGCCGCTTCCAGCCAGCCCTTCACCTTGCGCACGTCTTCGAGTGAAAACACCCGATCATGTTCACCATGCAACAACCACACCGGCATCCCCGACGCCCACCGCTGATTCTCCCTCGCCCCCACCGGGGGAGAGGGTCGGGGTGAGGGGGCTTCCGATTTCGAGGTTCCGGCTTGCAGGGCACGATTGGCCACAGTTCCCCCTTCGCCCCCCGCATCCTCTTTCAACTCCGGCACCATGCCGCCGGCAACCCGCACAAGAAACGCCGGTTTGTCCGCCGGATGCGTCACCAGATAGCTCAACATCCGTTGTGAACCCAGACTGAATCCTACCCAGATAATCTTCTCCGCGTTCACCCACGACTGTCGCTTAAGCCACGCCAACAAATCCGAAAACTGTGCATCAAACTCCGCCTGGCTTCGCTGCGAGTATTCCATCCCAACGCCAGTCATTCCCAACTCGACAAATCCCCGCAGATTGCGCGCGCTTCCATGCAACGAACCACCCGAGCCGTGGAAGAAGATGACAATCGGCAGCGGTTTATCTTTCTTTGGCACAATCGCCCATGCCTCCGTCTGATCAGCCTTCCCATCCCGCACCATCCGCACTTCCAGGCCCCACGCCGAACCACCACTTCCCCAGCCGACGGCCGCGCATACCACCGTCAGAATAACGACGCCGCCAACCAGGTCCTTGTGAATTGTTTTCAACAGCAAAAATCTTAGCCACGGATGGACACAGATGCACACAGATTCCCCGAGCCGGGTGGCACTTGGACAGCACAGCCGGCCCGGTTGTCACATCGGGCGGCCCGCGCCCGTTGGTTTAATTCGTCTGCAATCAGCGACGTCTCGCATCCGATGTCGGTTGGCTTTCGTTGTCTCATCGCCACAAAAAATATCGCAAAATCCAGTTCATTCCTTCATCCGTGTTGGTCCGTGTCCATCCGTGGCTGACAAAGTATCCGGTCGAAGACCGTCACCGCTGGACAAAGCGCGCCACCAGCGACAACCGTTCCCGGATCAACCGCGTGTTCCGAAACACATGCCCCGCGCCCTCGTGATATTTGAGGATCACCGGAATCCCTTTCCCTTCCGCCTCGATCAACCAGCGTTCCACGTACTTCGAAGCCCGTTCCTCATGATCACCCATCGAAATCAGCACGCGCGGGTATTTTTCGACCTTCTCCGGCAACTGCGGCAGCCGCGACGGATTGTTAAAGATAACCCCGCGCCACAACTCCGGATGCGCTTCAACCAATTCGCTCACCATGCTGGTGCTGGCGCTGAATCCCACCAGATACACCCGCT
>CALBIE010000079.1 GCA_937893495.1 uncultured Verrucomicrobiales bacterium
AGCGTCTCCGACGCGTCGCAATCTCACATGCCATTCAGATGAAACGCCGCTGGGGCAGAGGAGCCCACTCGTAGACACCCTCAAGTTGACGGCCACACCCCGTGACGAGTGAGCAAAGAATCGTGATAATAATCAGGATACGCATAAATCTGCAATCAATGCCTGCCCCGCCACCTTGTAGCGTATTGATTCCCCGCTTTGAGGTCACTAACTCAGAAACGGCGGGTTCCTGAATTCTGACAGGATGGCAGGTTTTTTTTTCGCGTCCGCCCGATGCATTTGCACCTCGCGTTGCCCACCTCCGGCAAATGGGTTCCTCGACGACATGAAGCAGGTCTCCGTCCGGGGCGGCGGCTTGGCAAATCCGTTTTTTGGCTTCGGGACTGGAAGGGCGGAGCCCCGGAGCGCGGCGTTTACGCCGCATAAACGTCCATCTGCAACCATCGTCACCGGAACACGGAAGATTTCTGCACTGCCACGCCTCTGCGGACTGAAGTCCGCGCGCCGCTGCGGGGCTCCGCCCGAATGCGCCCGGCCGGAAGGGCGTAGGTCAGATCAATTGCAGCCGCAACCTTGACTGAATCAGTGCAATGTTTGACTGATCGCACGATTGCCGTACGGGACAGGATTCCACATGCTGTTCCGTGATTGGCGCCCGGACCTGTTCGCCCTTTAATCAGAATGCGAAAATGAAACGATTTATCCTGCTCTCCTTCCTGTTGCTCTTTTGCGCTCCCGATATTTATGCCGCCCGCAAGGCCGGTGCTCCACCCAACATCATTTTTATCTTCATTGATGACATGGGCTATGGCGACTTGAGCGTCACCGGCAATCTCGACGTGCAGACGACCCACATTGATCGACTCGCTGCTGAAGGCATCCGCTTCACACAGTTTTATGTCAATTCGCCGATCTGTTCGCCATCACGCGTGGCCTGTACGACCGGGCAGTATCCCGCGCGGCATCTGATCAATTCGTATTTGAACAGCCGCGCCAAAAACCGCGCGCGCGGCATGGCGGATTATCTTGATCCGAAGGCACCGGCCATTGCGCGGGCCTTTCAATCCGCCGGATACGCCACGGCGCATTTCGGCAAGTGGCACATGGGCGGGGGGCGCGATGTGGATGACGCGCCGCTGCCGCAAGTCTATGGCTTCGATGAATCGCTGGTGTCTTTCGAAGGACTGGGAGATCGTATTCTTCCACCAGGCGGTTTGTCAAAGCAGAGTGAGAAGCTCGGGCGCGGCGAGATCAAATGGGTGGAGAAGCACGAACAGACCGGCATTTACGTGGATCGCTCGATTGATTTCATCAAACGTAACCAGACGAAACCGTTTTATCTTCATCTGTGGCTCAATGACGTTCACGACGGGCATAAGCCACGGGCGGATTATCTGCAACGGTTCGCGAAGTTCAGCGACCGGCCGGCCCTGCAACAGTTTTACGCGGTGCTCAAACAGATGGACGACGAATTGGGACGGTTGATCAAGTCCGTGGACGATCTCGGTCTGGCGAAGAAGACGATGTTTGTCGTCACCAGCGACAACGGACCGACCGCCTGGCCGCGCTACCGGGAACAGGGACAACAATCTCCGGGTTCGACCGCCGGAATGCGGGGACGCAAATGGAGTTTGTACGAAGGTGGAATTAGGATGCCGCTCATCGTGCGCTGGAAGGGCAAGGTTCCGGCGGGTGTCGTCGATGAAAAAACGGTGTCCTCCGCAGTCGATTTTTTTCCGACGTTTACGCGGATCGCCGGAGTGAAGGCGCCCATCGCCGACTTTGACGGCGAAGACATGAGTGCGGCGTATCTCGGTCAGCCGAAGGCGCGGACGAAACCGATTTTCTGGGAGTATGGGCGAGATGCCTCGTATCTCAAATCTGCGCATCCGCTCGATCAGAGTCCCAATCTCGCCATGCGTGAGGGTGACTGGAAACTGCTGATCAATGACGACGGCACGCGGATGGAACTCTACGATTTGTCGGGGACAGATCGGGAATACTTCAACGTTGCCGGCCGACATCCCGTGGTTGCCAAACGACTCGCCGACAGGTTGATCGCCTGGCGCAAGGCACTGCCGAAACTTCCCGGCGCAACGGAGTCGGTCGCCATTGGCGATTGGCAAAGGTTTCCACTGAGAACCGATACCCGATTGAAGGGGGCCGCCGCGCCCAAGATTTCCGGCAACACCGTACGGGTCACCGCCGAAGTCACGAGTGACGGCAAGGATGGGGTCGTCGTTGCCCAAGGCGGTGCAGCGATGGGTTATTCGCTGCACATCACCGATGGCAGACCAGTGTGGGATGTGCGCATTCGCGACGGATTGTTCAGCGCCACGGGCGGGCAACCGCTGCCAAAGGGCAGAGTAAAACTCGCCGCCGAGATTACGATGGATGGACGGATGACTTTGAAGGTGGATGACAAGGTGGTCGCAACCGCGAAGGCATCGTCCTCGTTCCCGGTGGAACCTTTGGATGGCCTCGAGGTCGGGTTGGATGACAAAGGCAACGTCGGCAACTATCAGGGGCAGTTCAAGTTCGGTGGTGTGATTCACTCCGCGATGGTGGAAGTGCAGACCGCCACCGGCGACGCGCAGGTGGGCGGTCGCGTGACCCGTTGGGCTGGGGACATGGACCCGCTCAATCCGCTGCCGGAATATCCGCGACCGCAGATGGCGCGCGAGCGCTGGCTGAATCTGAACGGGCAGTGGCATTATGCGATTGCCGCGACCAACAAGGCGCAGCCAAAGAACATCACCGGGCTGATCACGGTGCCGTTTCCCATCGAATCGACCTTGTCGGGCGTTCGCAAAAATGTCGGCGCGGGGAGCTTCCTTTGGTATCGACGAAACTTCGATGCGACGTTTCTGACAACGGGCGAACGTTTGTTGCTTCACTTCAGCGCGGTGGATTGGGAGGCCGTGGTCTGGGTTAATGGCAAAAAAATAGGTGAGCATCGCGGCGGCTATGATCCGTTCTCGTTTGATATCACCACCGCGTTGAACGAGGGCGGCAACAACGAACTGGTGGTCCGTGTGTGGGACCCGACGGACGACGGTTTTCAACCGCGCGGCAAACAGGTCAAGGATCCGCGCGGCATCTGGTACACGAGCGTGAGCGGCATCTGGCAGACGGTCTGGCTGGAGCCGGTGCCGGCGCAGTCGATTGCCGGATTGAAGTTCGTGCCGGACATCCACAATCGCGAACTGGCGTTGACGGTGGCGCCGAATCTTCCCGACGGCCGACTGGTTGTGAAGGCGCAGGCATTTGAGAACGGTGAGCCGGTTGGTGAAGTCACCGGCTTTGCAGGGCAGTTGCTGCATCTGCCGGTGAGCGACATGAAACTTTGGGAACCGGACTCGCCGCATCTTTACGATTTGGTCGTCGGCCTTTGGAAGGACGGCAAACTCATCGACGGGGTGCAGAGCTATTTCGGTATGCGCGAGACACGGATTGCGAAGGATGCCAAGGGCGTCAACCGCATGTTTCTCAATGGCAGGCCACTGTTTCAATTCGGACCACTGGATCAGGGCTGGTGGCCGGACGGGCTTTATACGCCGCCGACCGAGGAGGCGATGATCTTCGACATCGAGATGACGCGGAAGATGGGGTTTAACATGATCCGCAAGCACGTGAAGGTGGAGCCGGCGCGCTGGTATCTCTGGGCGGACAAACTTGGCATGCTCGTCTGGCAGGATCTGCCCAGTGGAATGCAGAGCGGCGCCCGCGGGCAATACCACGTCAAGAAAGGCGCGAAGGAGGATGCGGAGTTGCCGAAAGAGGGAGAAGCGATTTATCGCCGCGAACTCAGGGCCATGATGGATTCATTTCACAACCATCCGTCGGTCGTCGTTTGGGTGCCGTTCAACGAGGGTTGGGGGCAGTTCAAGACGTTCGAGATTTTGAATTGGACGAAGCAATACGACCCCACCCGGATCGTCGATGGCGCGAGCGGTTGGGAGGATCGTGGCAGTGGCGAAATGATTGACATGCACGTGTATCCCGGCCCGGGGATGTTCCCGGTCGAGGCGAAACGCGCGTCCGTGCTCGGTGAATTCGGCGGACTCGGCTGGCCGGTCACGGGCCATCTCTGGTGGAACAAGCGCAACTGGGGATATCGCACCTACACTTCGCAGACCGAACTGAAGGCGAACTATGCCAACCTGCTCAGGCAAATGCCTGCCCTGATCGAGAAAGGACTGAGCGCTGCTGTTTACACGCAGACGACCGACGTCGAGGGCGAGGTGAACGGGTTGATGACGTATGATCGATCGGTCATGAAGATGGATGCAGAGTGGCTGGCGGACCTTGCGAGAAAGCTCTACGAATGAGGCTTCATACAGGCTGAGTGAACGCCGGGTTTCTCCGAAGAAATAGGTTTTGCGGATATGGCATGTAGGCCGGGTGCCCTCACCCGGCGAAACAACGCATTCCGCGACGGGTCAACGCCGGGTGAGGGCACCCGGCCTACCGGAAAGAACGTCATCGTCAATGCGCGCGCGGATCATTCCGGTGGGCCACCGGAATGAACAGCCGGGCCGGCTGTGCTCCCCTTTTTTTCCCGGGGTTGTCGGGACCGCACGGATGGGGCACGATGACCTCATGAACTTTTCCCAATCTCGGCGTGAATTCCTCGAATCGACCGGTGTTGTCGGTGCTGCCTTGGCCGCCGGTGGCTACAGTGCAACCTCGGCCGGTTTTCCGAAAAACGAAACGATTCAAATCGGTCTAATCGGGTGCGGTGGCCGAATGAACATTCGTCTGGTTCCGGCCTTGAAGAGAATTCCCGGTACGAAGATTACAGCCGTGTGCGATATCTTCGACGTCAATCTCGCCAAGGCCCGGCAATCTGCCCCCGGTGCGTTTGTGACCAACGATTATCGCAAGCTGCTGGCGCGAAAGGATGTGGATGCGGTCATCATCGGGTCACCGGATCATTGGCACGTTCCGATGACGGTCGATGCCTGCGCAGCGGGGAAGGACGTCTATGTCGAGAAACCGCTGACGCATTCGATTGAGGAAGGACAGGCGGTGATCGATGCGCAAAATAATCACGAACGTGTTGTTCAAGTCGGCACCCAGCAGCGGTCGATGCCTCAATTCATCAAGGCGCGCGAGATTGTGCAGAGCGGGGTGATGGGGCCCATTCACAAGGTTCATATGTGCTGGAACCGCAACCACACCCCGTTTCGCAATCACGTGCCGGACATCAAGGCATCGCAGGTGGACTGGGAACGATTTCTTGGCAATGCGCCGAAGCAGCCCTTCGAACCTTACCGCTTTCATCGCAACTGGCGGTGGTTCTGGGATTTTGGCGGTGGTATTCTGACCGATCTGATGGTGCATTGGATGGATGCCGTGTTGTTCATCAAGGACTTTGGCCTGCCGTCGGAGGTGACGACCATTGGAGATCAGTTCACGACCAAAGGTGTCTGGCAGACGCCGGATACGATTCAGACGCTGATGCGGTTTCCGAAACACGCAATGCAGTTGCACTTTGAGGGGACGTTTGCCAGTTCGCACAACCGCGCCGGCATCACGATGATGGGCGAAAATGCGACGCTGTATCTTGATCGCGGCCGGTTGGAACTCACGCCGCAACCCGATCGCAAGGTAGAACCAATCGAGATGCTTTTGGGTGACGGCGACCGCGGTGCGGATTTCTCGACGGTCGATGGAGAAAAACTGCACCTTGCCGATTGGCTGACGGCGGTTCGTTCGCGCAGGAAACCGAGCGCGCCGGCTGAGGCGGGGGTGATGGCCGCCCAGATTGCTCACCTCGGCAATCAAGCCTATCGAGAAGGCAAGGTTTTGCGGTTGTAGTGGTTTGGTGCTTTTGAATGAGCCAGCCGTTTCGGCACAAACGACCGACGAATCCACCTACATTTTTCGGCCGATTTTGTATTTAACGTTTTTGGCATTATGCTGTCTTACTCGTTAGAGCTTTATGAGTTGGTCATGGAAATTGGGCAGATGGGCGGGAACGGATGTGAAGGTTCATTTCACATTCGTTCTCTTTCTCGTGTGGGTCGCGCTGACGTCGCTGGCGCAAGGCGGGCTTGGGGCCGCGATCATGGGAACGGTATTCGTTGTCTTGGTGTTCGGGTGTGTGTTGCTGCATGAATTCGGCCACGCCCTCGCGGCGCGGCTGTTCGGAATCCGTACACCGGATATCACGTTGCTGCCCATTGGCGGCGTGGCGCGACTCGAGCGGATGCCCCGAAAACCGGTGCAGGAATTGATCGTTGCCGTGGCTGGCCCGGCCGTCAACGTGGCAATTGCCGCCGGGTTGTTTTTCGTTCTCGGCGCCGGGAGCATGTTCATCGGTATCGATCAACTGGCGAGCCCGGGCACGGAGTTGCTGGCCAGGCTCGCCGCCATCAATGTCTGGCTGGTGCTGTTCAACCTCATCCCCGCATTTCCAATGGATGGTGGCCGGGTCTTGCGCGCCATCCTGGCAATGTTTATGGGGCATCGTCGGGCGACGGGCATTGCCGCCACACTGGGTAAGGGGTTGGCCATCGTTTTTGGAATCGTGGGTCTTTTCACCAGCGGCATGTTGATGTTCATCGGTGTCTTCATCTACTTCGCCGCCGCGCAGGAAAAGCGGGCCGCGGAACAGGAGGAGTTTCTGGAATCAAATGGCTTCGGCGAGGCGTCTCCCTTTTCCGGCGGTCCAATTCATCCGACCACGCCCGGTGATGGACAGGTCAAAATGTATGATGAAACAGGTCGCTTCGTCGGCTGGGTGAATCCGCGTCGGCCCGCTGGTAATATTTTCGTTAACTGGCGACGTTGAAAATCCGAAGCGTCCGCGCCAGTATCTCAGGCGCAGATTTCCTCGGCGGTCACTCTCGCGAGATCGCGTACGGCCCGGGTGGGATTGTGCCGGCGCAATTCAGCCAGGGAATCCCCGCCGGTTGCCACGGCCAGACAACGCGCACCGATGGCGTTGGCGCAATCGATGTCCCGCGTGGTGTCGCCAATCACAAGAATCTCCTCGCCCTTCATCCGCCGATGAATCGATTTGCGTCCCCGTTTGAGAGCAATCTTTGCGATTTCGTTTCGATCAGAATGCTCACATCCGAACGCGCCGATCTCGAAATGATCCCACAGATTGAAGTGCCTTAATTTGATTTGCGCGCCGAGGCGAAGATTGCCGGTGAGCAGGCCGAGAGCCGGACGGCGGGCCAGGCATTTGAGTTCACGCAGCAGATTGATGACACCCGGCAGTATGCGCCCGCTGACCGTCTGGAGTTGGTAGTCCAGCCAATGAACGTAGGTGTGGAAGAATCGCTGGAAATTCTCCTCACTCGGTTCGACGGCGTGATTGCGAAAGAAGTCCTGTAATATCCCGGTATCCGTGCGGCCGGCGAAATTAATCTCGCGCGCGGCATTCCTGACTCCGAATTCGAGCGCGAAGGTGCGCTCGAACGCCGTCATTCCCGCGCCACCCGTGGAGATTAATGTGCCGTCAATGTCGAACAGGACCAATCGAGTCATGTGCCCCAATTACTCGTGGAGATCGGGTTACCGTCAAGCTGAACCGGCGAGGCCGGGCTTTAGGGCTTCGGCGGGCGCATTCGACTAATGCCCCCGGAGCGCGGCGTTGACGCCGCGGAAACGTGGATTTGTCAATCGGTTCTGGTTGTTTTCGAGTGATCGTTCTGAGACACGAAATAGTGTGTGGTATCAGCATCATGGTTGTGCGCGTGAACACTGACTGCGGGTGGACATTTCTGCGGAATGAATTCCGCGCTCCCGCCGCTCCAACTGCATCGTTCAACCATAACCGGCTGGCAGTGTCACTGGTCGGTGGATGCGCGCCTCACATCCTATGCTCGCTCGCCTCATTGCGTTCGCTGATGCGGGCGACGACGAGCCAGAGGATGAGGAAGCCGAATCCCGCAAGCGCGAACCACTTGAAGCTGCCCTCCTTTTTGAGATTGCGGGCTTCGAACTCAATGGTCATCGGCTTGTTGATTTCCGTCTGCAACACCTGCGTGAAGGTGTGTTTCTGTCCACGCGTGGGGAGATTCACGCGCAACGGCTGCACATTGACGGTCTCCACCTGCTGCGCGAGCTGGAGTTTCAACACCTGCTGCTCGGCGGCGACTTCCTCGAACTGGCTGATGTCACTTTGCGGCTGCTGCATTTGCTCCAATTGCTGCGCGGGAGCATTGAATCCCTGGCCACCTTGACCGCCCTGACCCTGGCCGTTGAACAGGTCGTTGTTGTTGAGCGTGTAGGCGCGCTGCGACTGCACGAAGTTGCGCGCCTGCGCCTTGGTCAATTCCTTCTTCACCTGCGACAGCTCCCGGTTCAACACGATGCCGTTGTTGTTCGGATTGTTGGCGTTCTTGAACAGGAATTTGTTCGCCTCGGCCAGGTTGCCGCCCTTGAGGTTGCTGCGGATGTTGCTCACAACAACCTGGCCCTGTCGTTCGTCGCGGGCGCGGTTGTCGATTTCAACTTTCAAATACGATTCGTAATCGAACGACCGTCGCACCGGCTGCGCGACTTCCTCTTCGCGCTTCATGGTGCCTTCAAACCCGGTGAACTCGTAATCCGGCGGCAGATAGACATCCCATTGCGCGTTTTTGAGCGGCACATCAATCGTCGGCGATTGCAGCGCGACATCGCCGCGGGTCTTTGGAAACTTGTCCGCGCCCACGTAGGTGAACTCCACTTCCAGCAGCGCCGTCGCATCGGAGGATTGTTCGAGCGGCAACAGCGTCATGTTGCCCTGTTTGCTCGGCCGAACCGCCTGACCATCGACGAACGCCGACCACACGCTGGAACCGCCGGGCAGACGCAACTCGATGAATTGCTTGCCGTTGTTGCGAATCCGCAGCTTGACCTCGGTCATCATCTGCCCATCGTCCGCCACGATGGTGGTCAGCCGCGCGTCATCCACGATGGCCTGCAACACGGCGGCCTCGTCGAATCGCTGCGCCTTCGCGGTGAGGGCGAATCCGGGTCGCAGATAGCGATAGGCCAGCAACACCGTTTCAGCGCCGACCGTGCCGTTCGCCGAGACGCCGGCCCAGGGCGGCAACTCGCGCGAATCAATCCGGATCAATCCATCGGACGTCTTGCCTTCGGTCACCTGCAACGGTGGTTTGGCGAGCAGCGCGACGAAGCCGGTTTCGCGTTCGACGCCCGGAGCGTTGATCACGGGAATGTCGATCGGGGTGGAAGTCGATCCGGTGCGCGGTTGTTCCCACGTGACGGTGAACGTCTGTTTGCCGCGCAATTTGTTTTGCAGTTCCACGCGCCACGTTTCGCCGTTTTGATCGCGCCGGCGGATGTTGACGCCCGTGATATCGACGTTCGTCACCGTCGTCGGAATCTTCAGTTGAAACTCCTTCAACGGTGCGTTGGCGATGTCGAGGATCACGATGGCCCGGCCGCTGAGCAGCGTGTCACCGGCGCTGACGAAATTGGCCACTTCCGCGCGCACCCAGGATTCGAGCTGCTCGAGTCCGACGGTGAGCGACCAATCGCCGGAGGTTCGCGGCGTGGCGTCAATGAACTTGAACGCCAGCACTGGCGCGCCTCCCGGGTTGTAATAATTCTGGATGCCGGCCGTCGTCGGCACGGTCTGCGGCGGCACTTCGGTCAAACCCGCGAACGCGCCGGTCTTCACCGCGATGCCGGACTCCGCGTTCACCGTCACGAAGCCGCGATGTTTCTCCATGCCGACCGGATGAATCCCGGCGACGGTCATCGTGGCGGGAAGCTGCTGGACAAGCTGGCTGAGTTCGAGGCGCAGCGAGAGCACACCCATCGTCCGTTCCGGCAAGCGCACATCGAGCCGGCGTTTGCCATCGGTGGTCTTTTCCGTCCACGGCGCATTCCGGGTGGCGACGCGGCCGCGCGCGTCTTTCGAGATGATTCGTACCGAATCGATCTTCCAGCCGGTGGGGGCTTCGAGTTGCACGTTGAAGAGACCCGCCTTGCGAATGTTGAAATCGACCCCTGCGGTGAGATGCAGCATTTCGTAGCCGAGGCGGAAGTGATTGCGCGAGACGGCTTCCAGTTCCGGAACCACCGTCTCCGCGTGAACCGTGAGTTCGAAGCCGGGCTTGAAGTAACGATACGCCGTGCCGGCCTTCGGCAGTTTCTTCGCGGCCGCCTTGTCGAATTCCGCCGTGTCAACGCGCTGTAGATTGTTGGCGGTGCCGACCGTCAGGGCGATCTCCTCGCCGGCGGTCAGGCCAATCAATCCCGTTTCGCGCCGGACATCCGTGACGTGAGGAATGAGCACGGAGACATCCGCTGGCAGATTGCCGAGCGCCTTCTCGGTCTCGATGGTCAATGTGTAGGATTGCGTGACGCCCTTGATGAGATCGACCGTCAGCACCTCCTGTTCGCCTTCGCGATGAATCTCCCAGGTGCGAATCGATTGTCCATCCACGCGCAGCAGGCGCTGGCCGAAGGGGAGTCGCACCTTGGCCTGGCCGATCTCGCCCTGAAGAATCTGGTAATTGAGCAGGGAACGGGTGTTCACCACGCCGCCACCGAGGTTGATGGCGGAAAGGTTCTCCACGAACACCGTGGCTTCCATCTCGGCCAGCTTTTTCAAACGTGGTGTCCAGGTGAGATCCACGCGATCCGCTGCGCCGATGACCGCCTTCACCGTCGTGTTCGTTCCGCGCACCTCGCGTTGCAAGGTCACGGCGGTCGGGAATTCCACTGCGGCATCCGGTTCCGGAATGATGAGTTCGAAATCCGACGCGAGCGCGGGCGGCAAACCAAACTTCAACTGACGTTTCGCCGCGTCACCGTCCAGGGAAACGAGCAGTCGGAGTTGGATTGTGGCTTTGCCTGGTTCGGGAAACCAGAGCCGGACATTGGCGCCTTCGCGAACCACCCGTGGCGCAGGCGTCCCGCCTGTGGGATGCCGTGGCCCGCCAGCCCCGGTTTTCGAACGCACCGACCCCCCGCCCCCCGCAGTCGAAGCGTTGCCAATGTCGGTTTTCGTGGAATCGGAGGTTTCAATTCCAGGGGCACCGTTCCGGGCAGGCTGGAAGCCTGCGCTACGTTGGTGAACCGTGAATTCCTGCACGGCCACATCGCCACTGAACAGATTGAACAACTGATTGGTGCCCGTGTTGCTCATCAGCAACTCGACGTCGAATGCAGCGGTCTTGTCCGAGACAGTGCCACGATACTTCGCGGTGGTCAGCGTGATGGTTCCGCTGTCTCCGGGCGCGGCGTAGTGCCCGTACTGATTCCCCGAGACGGGCGATGCGCCCAGCAGGGTGGCGAGGAGGATGGTTGCCGCTGATCCGCCCGAGGAGCCGCGTTTCTTCCGCGCGCGGCCGACCTTTTTCGGATTTGCCACGGATGAGTCGTGAATGGGGGGCGGTGAGTGCGGAGCGGCCTCGCCATCAGCACTCGTTCCGAACGTTTCACTTCTCACCTCTGACTTCTTACTTTTCCCATCCGCCGTCTGTGCACCGGGCACTGTGGACTCCGCCCTCCGTGCCCCTCCGCGCCTCGGCCAGAAACAAGCGCCGATCCACGCGAGCAACAGCGTGCCCGCAAACGGGAAGCCGAGAATGAAGAGCCAGTGCAGGGTGCGGGACGAGGTGCTTTTCCACAGGACCGCATAAACCGCCACGGCCAGGCCGATGGTGATGAACAGCGTCTTGCGGGGTGAACGCAACCAGTGCATGAACGCGAAGCCGAGCCCGACGAAGAACAGGCCGACCTGACCGATCCACTGCACGGTGGCGTGGGCACTCAGTGGCTGGACCGCCATGGAAATGGACAACGGCTCCTGCTTGAGATTGAGCACTTTGGTGAACGAGAACTGCCGACCGGATCGCGGAATGTCGATGCGGATGGAGCGCAGTCCGACGGCGGTGGGGGCGGACGTCATGTTTGTAACAAGACCGCCCACCGATTGCGCTGTTGGAGGAGGACCGACGGAGAAAACAGCCCCGCCCATTGCCATTCTTGGAGATACACTAATCCGCTCTACGGTTACTGTCGCGACACGGAGTAGCGTTTTCTCCAAACTCTTTTTGAGCATCTGCTCAGCTTCCATCGGCGTCTTGCCAACCACGTATATTTGGCCAGCACGCGGAAGAATGATATAGCCAGCACTCCTTACCTGATAGATGCCATTAAGGCTGGAGTCTTCTGTAACTATCAACTGCAGGCTTTCACCCGGCCGGATGGAACCGTCATCTTCGGTTGACACGGTAGCTTCGGCTTTTTGCCTTGGTAGCTGCCCGGTTGCTTCCAAAAGTTTGTTTATTTTCCCGTCGATGACCGCAATTTCTCTCAACCAAGACTGATGTTCCCCACCATACTTCCTGACGTCCTCTTCCAACTTGGCCAATTCCGTGGTTGAGCCCGCGCGGGCAGCAGCGTGCATCTGGCGCGCAATGTCCTGAAACTTTCGCTGCGATTCTTCGTAATTTCGTAGCAGTGACTCCTTTTTATCCGTCAGTTGATCGAGGCTGGCGTGGGCGTTACCCATTGCCGGGGTGGACTGGTCTTGCAGGTTCTGAACGGTTGCTCTCACCTGCGTTTGTTGACTCCGTTGAACCGCCATCTGCTGGAGAATCTCAGCGTCGCGTTGCAGCGCTTTTGAAAAAGCCTCACTGCTCATCATTTGAACGCTCCCGTCCGCGAACACGACATTCCGCCCGTTCACGTCCACTGGTGAGTAAGCGATGATTGCGTCGGAATGTTCCTCCGATTTGCCGACGCCGACATAAACATATTTCAGACCGCTATCCGGATCGATGAGCACTTTCTGGCTTCCGATTTCGTTCATCATTTCATCGAACGAAACTGGGAAGCGGTCCCCGTTTTGATTGGCGAAAACTTTTGCAGACAATCCAATCTGCTTGAGATTGTTGACCGACTTGATTCGAGACGCTTTGCCCTTCGCCTTGCTCAAGGCCGGGAGAAGCATACCGGCCATCACCGCAAGTACGAGCAGAACACAGAGAGCTTCGATCAAGCCCTGCGACTTTTTGGTTCGGTAACCCCGATATACGAGGAGACAAATGAGGGCTATGACCGCGATCACCACCAACTTCATGGGGACTTTTCCCGGTCTTGACTACAGGCGTCTGG
>CALBIE010000080.1 GCA_937893495.1 uncultured Verrucomicrobiales bacterium
TTGTGTTTCTTGTGGCGAATTCCGGCTTTCCGTTCAGGTCGAAGTTGACCCGGTAATTCGACCGCCACGATTGCAAGACACGCTGCATGCAGGCGGGACGCCTGCGCTACGGGGCCGCACTCCAACCAAATCATTGCCGCGCGCCGGTAAAGCGCGGTATCAATGCGCCATGTCAACCGTGTTCAAACTTCTTTTGCTTTCCATTGTTCTGATCGGTTCTGCCGCCCCCGGAGTCAAGGCAGCGCAACAGCCGAACATCCTTTTCGCCATCGCGGACGACTGGGGATTCGGTCACGCGAGCGCCTACGGCAGCAAATGGGTGAACACGCCGGCATTCGACCGGGTGGCGCGCGAGGGTTTGCTGTTCAAGCGCGCTTATACGCCGAACGCCAAGTGCGCGCCATCCCGGGCAATCATTCTGACCGGCCGTTATTCGTGGCAACTCGAGGAGGCGGGAAATCACATGGCGATTTTTCCCGCCAAGTTCGGCGGCTTCGTCGAAGTGCTGACCGCCAACGGTTACACGACCGGATTTACGGGCAAAGGTTGGGGGCCCGGCATCGCAAATGATAAAAACGGCAAACGACGGCTCATTACGGGAACTGCCTGGTCCAGGAAGAAAGCCCAACCACCGGCCCGTGGAATTTCCAACAACGATTACTCCGGCAACTTCGAGGACTTTCTCGCCGCGGCGCCGAAGACCGAACCGTGGTTCTTCTGGTATGGCACGACCGAGCCGCATCGCGGTTACGAATACGGCTCCGGCGTCCGACTCGGCAAGAAGCTCAGCGACATCGAGCGCGTTCCGGCATTTTTTCCGGACGACGAAACTGTCCGCAATGACATGCTCGATTACGCGGTGGAGGTGGAGCACTATGACACCCATCTCGGTCGCATTCTCGCCGCGCTCGAAAAAGCCGGGCAGTTGGATAGCACGTTAATCGTCTGCACATCTGATCACGGCATGCCGTTTCCGCGTTGCAAAGGACAGGCTTACGAATATTCCAATCACATCCCGCTCGCGATTCGTTGGCCGAAAGGAGTTAAGGGCAAGGGTCGGATAATCGACGACTACGTCAATTTCACGGCGATAGCGCCGACGTTTCTCGAAGCGGCGGGAATCAAAAAAATTTCACCCATCATGCAGCCCATCAGCGGGCAAAGTCTGTTCGACATCTTCCGGTCGCCGAAATCCGGGCAGGTAAACCCGGCGCGGGATCATGTCCTGCTCGGCAAGGAACGCCATGACATCGGGCGACCGCACGGTTGGGGCTATCCGATTCGCGGCATTCTGAAAGATGACCGGTTGTATCTTCACAACTTCGAGACGGACCGCTGGCCGGGGGGCAATCCCGAGACGGGTTATCTCAATTGCGACGCCAGCCCGACCAAGACGTTGATCCTCGATCAACGTCGGAGCGGCACCTACAAATTCTGGAACCTGGCTTTCGGGAAGCGTCCACGAGAGGAATTGTTCAACCTGAAGGCCGATCCGGACGGCGTGGAGAATCTTGCGGAACAGAAGGCGAGTCAGAAACTGAAGCAGGCGATGAAGAATCAATTGTTCAGCGAACTGAAATCTCAGGGTGACCCACGCATGTTTGGCAAAGGTGATGTCTTCGACAAGTATCCGTATTCCTCGGCCGGCACGGACAATTTCTACGAACGCTACATGGGTGGCGAAAAGCTCAA
Organism: uncultured Verrucomicrobiales bacterium; assembly: GCA_937893495.1. Taxonomy (GTDB): domain Bacteria; phylum Verrucomicrobiota; class Verrucomicrobiia; order Limisphaerales; family JAYPXF01; genus CALBIE01. The sequence goes on from CALBIE010000080.1 coordinate 1,693, forward strand.
AGCCGGCTGGGTCAGTCCGACCGATTTCGAGAAAGAGAAGCTGGATTGATTTTGCGACGAGGAGTGAGGTGCCTTCGGAACGGTTGTTGTTCCTGCGGCCTGAAATCCGCGCCTCGCCGGAGAATGATCACGAACGCGGTCAGCCCGATCACGGGAGTTGATCGTCGCTCGCTTCTGGTCAATACTCGCCCATGCCAGAACAATGGTTCCAGGTCGTTGAAGCCGATCAAATTCCTTCACCGGCATTGCTCGTTTACCCCGGACGCATCGAGGAAAATATTCGGCGCACGATCAAGATGGCCGGGTCGCCTGACCGGCTTCGCCCGCACGTCAAGACGCACAAGATGCCGGAGGTGATTCGAATGCAATTGGCGCAGGGCATCACAAAGTTCAAGGGCGCCACGATTGCCGAGTTGGAAATGGTCGCCGAGGCCGGCGGCAAAGACATCCTTTTCGCCTATCAACCCGTCGGTCCGAATATCCTCCGCCTGCGGAAACTGATGGTAAAATATCCGGACGCCCGCTTTGCCGCCGTGGCAGATGATCCTGAAGTTGTCAGCGAACTCGACAAGGCTTTTTCATCCGGCGGGCGCAAGCTGGATGTTTATGTGGATGTCGATTGCGGAATGCATCGCACCGGAATCGAACCTGGCGCACGGGCCATCGAGCTTTACTCGCAGATTCACAAATCGAAATCGCTCAATGCCGGCGGGTTGCACGCCTACGATGGACACAACCACGAAACTGATTTTGGACGGCGCGAAGAACTGTGTGAGGTGGAATTCGCGCTGGTCGAAACGTTTGCCGAGGAATTGGCAAATGAAGGGCTGCCGGTTCCTGAAATCGTCGCGGGCGGCACGCCGACCTTTCCGATTCACGCACGACATCCCGAACGCACGTGCAGTCCGGGCACGGTGTTTCTCTGGGATTACGGTTATGGCACGCACCTGCCGGATATGGACTACCTGGTGGCCGCCGTCGTCCTGAGCCGAATTATCAGCAAACCGACTGGCAATCGCGTGTGTCTGGACCTCGGCCACAAGGCTGTCGCGGCGGAGAATCCGCACCCCCGAGTTCGATTCCTGAACCTGCTGGACGGCGAAGCCGTCATGCAAAGCGAAGAACACCTCGTCCTCGAATCGGCCAACGCGGCTAATTTCAAGGTGGGCGAAGTCCTTTATGGCGTCCCCCGACATATCTGCCCAACGGTCGCGTTATATGCCAAAGCGAGCACGGTCAAAGAAGGCCACCTGACCGGCGAATGGGAAGTCCAGGCCCGAGCCCGGCAGATTACGGTTTGATACGGGACGTCGTTGTAACTCACCTATGATTCGACATCTTGCAATCGTCGTGGCGGCTGTCATCGTCGGCATACCAACGACCGGCCTGACTGCCCAATTATCCGAAATCGCCATCACGAGCAGCGCCGATGGCAAACAGCAGAAGGCGTTTTGGTGGCATCCGATTAACGCCAATGACAGGGCTGTTCCACTGCTTGTCGTGCTGCACACATGGAGCGGGAATTACCAGCAGAAGGGCTGGAAAGAGTCCTGCCTCGCAGAATGTGAACAGCGCGGCTGGGCCATCATTCATCCGGATTTTCGCGGCCCGAATCGCCATCCGGACGCCTGCGGATCGGATAAAGCGGTTCAGGATATTCTTGATGCCGTGGCCTGGGCCAGGAAACAAATCAGAGTGGACAACCGACGCGTCTATCTCGTGGGAACATCCGGTGGAGGACACATGTCGCTTCTCATGGCCGGGCGTGCGCCCCACATCTGGGCCGGAGTCTCCGCCTGGGTACCCATCAGCGACCTCGCGGCATGGCACCGCGAATGCACCGAAGCGAAACGAACGAATTATGCCCGCGATTGCGAGAAATCTTGTGGCGGCGCTCCGGGCGTTTCGAAGGCGATCGATGCCGAATTTAGAAAACGATCCCCACTCACCCATCTGCATCAGGCGGAGGGACTGCCAATTGATATCAATGCCGGTATCCACGACGGATATACCGGTTCCGTCCCGGTCACTCATTCGCTCCGGGCATTCAACACCCTGGCTGAAGCAAATCATCAGGCAGGGAGGAAATTGGCCGACGCCGAACTCCAATACTTCCGGCAAAAAAGAAAAGTTCCCGACGGGCTCGAAACCGAGCGAGTGGAGGATTCGCTCCGAAAACGGAATGTTCTATTTCGGCGTAATGCGGGACCGGCGCGGGTGACAATCTTTGACGGCGGTCACGAGGGCGACATGCCCCCGGCTCTGAAATGGCTGGGCGAGCAGAAAAGACCGATCGAAAAGTGAACCTTCCCGGTCAAGGACAGAGAACCCGGAATTCCACTTCCTCAAGGAGAAATAAACGCGGTCTTCTCTTTGGTTCCAAACCGTCCTGAAGGCAGAATGTATTATCGCCCGCGCCGCCGACGCTTCACGTTCAACTGGGCCAGCGAATGCGCCAATGCTGCCTGGACGGAAGCGGATTCTTCGTCGCCGAGCTTTTCCTCCAGGCGCGCCTCGGCACGCTTGCGGGCTTCCTCGGCTTTCACCTCGTCGATGTTGTCCGCCTCAATTGCCATATCCGTCAAGATGGCCACCTTGTCCCCGGTAATCTCAACGAAGCCGTCACCCACCGCGAGATAGGTCTCTTCTCCGCCCTTGCGCGCAATAATCTCACCGGCCGCCACCTGGGTCATCAACGGAATGTGCATGGGATAGATTCCCATCTCCCCTTCCGTTCCCGGCAGGGTCACCATGTCCACATCCTCGGAATACACCTTGGCTTCGGGGGTGACGATTTCCAGTTTCAGTGTAGCCATTTTAACAAGTTGAGGGTTGAGAGTTGTTTGAGTTGAGAGTTCTCAATTCAAAACCTTCTCAGCGGTTCAAGCATTCAGCGCCTCGTCGATGCCGCCCTTCATGTAGAAGTTGTTTTCCGGCACGTCGTCGTGTTTGCCATCGAGAATCTCGGCGAAGCCTCGAATCGTGTCCTCAACGGGAACCTGCTTGCCATCGACACCGGTGAATACCTCGGCCACCGTGAACGGTTGACTGAGGAATTTCTGAATCTTGCGAGCGCGGAACACCGTGAGTTTGTCTTCCGTTGACAACTCGTCCATTCCGAGAATCGCAATGATATCCTGCAAATCCTTGTAGCGTTGCAACACCTGCTGTACGCCTCGAGCAACCCGATAGTGTTCTTCTCCAACCACGTCGGGAGCCAATGCCCGCGAAGTGGAAGCCAACGGATCCACGGCCGGGTAAATTCCCAACTCAGCGATGGAACGTTCCAAAACGATGGTCGCGTCCAAGTGAGCAAAGGTTGTGGCCGGAGCCGGGTCGGTCAAGTCATCCGCCGGCACATAAACGGCCTGGAAGGACGTGATGGAACCCTTCTTCGTGGAAGTGATGCGTTCCTGCAGGTTGCCCATCTCAGCCGCGAGTGTCGGCTGGTAACCCACAGCAGACGGGGTGCGGCCCAACAGGGCGGACACCTCGGAACCGGCTTGTGAGAAACGGAAAACGTTGTCAACGAACAGCAACACATCCTGGTTGTGTTCGTCGCGGAAGTATTCAGTCACGGCCAGCGCGGAAAGCGCCACCCGGAGACGAGCGCCTGGCGGCTCGTTCATCTGACCATAAACCAGACCAATCTTCGAGCCCGGAACAATAATCGGCTGGCCATTCGGACCCATCTTCGCATGACCCTTCTCATCCTTCTCGACCTTGATGACATTGGCCTCGATCATTTCGTTGTAGAGATCGTTCCCTTCGCGGGTTCGCTCGCCCACTCCGGCAAACATGGAAACACCGCCGTGCAGTTTGGCGATATTGTTGATCAACTCCATGATGACCACCGTTTTGCCAACGCCGGCACCACCGAAGGCACCGACCTTGCCGCCTTTGAAGAACGGGCAAATCAAGTCGATGACTTTGATACCCGTCGTCAAGATGTCCGGGCTGGTGGACTGATCCACCAACGGCGGCGCTTGACGATGAATCGGATAATACTTGTCGGCAGCGACCGGACCTTGTTCATCCACGGCATCGCCAGTCACGTTGAAGACGCGCCCCATCACGGCGTCGCCGACGGGCATGGAAATTGGAGCGCCCGTGTCAGCCACCTCGGTGCCTCGCTTCAGGCCTTCGGTAGTGGACATCGCCACGGCGCGCACCCAGTTGTCACCGAGGTGCTGCTGCACTTCGAGCGTCAATTTGGTTGCCTCGCCGCCCGGGGGCGTGAAGTTAATGGTCAAGGCGTTGTAGATAGCCGGTAGATTTCCGGTGAACGCCACGTCCACCACCGGGCCGATAATTTGAACGATCTTACCTGTGCTCATTGCTCGTCTTTCTAAAACTAATTACCCAGCGCCATCTGCGCCGTGGTGATTTCCAAAAGTTCGCTGGTGATATTTGACTGCCGCAGCTTGTTGTACTGCAGGGTCAGGTCCTTGATAATTTCCTTCGCATTGTCGGTCGCGTTCTTCATCGCCACCATCCGGGCGCTGTGCTCCGACGCCTTGGATTCCAGAAGGATCTGGTAAACCCGGAAACTCAGGTAGTGCGGCAACAATGCGCCGAGCACGTGTTCCGGTGCGGGCTCAAAGATAAACTCCGTCGTCCCCGCCGTAAGTTCACCCTGCTTCAGACTGTCATCGCCGGTCATGTCCGCTTCCAACGCGGCGATCTTGCCGACCGGGAGAAAGGCCTGGACAATCGGTTTCTGGGTGAGCGTGTTGACAAAGTCAGTGTAGAGAATATCCATCGTGTCCACTTCGCCCTTGATGAACAGGTCCTGCGCAAATTTGGAAATTTGCCGCGCCTCTGTGAACAGCGGCGCGTCCTTGTAGGTGAACTCAGCGGCCAGTTCGCGTTTGGTCCGGGCAACGTATTGCGAGGCTTTGCGACCCGCAGTGATGTGCACGGTCGTCGCCGCATCATACTTGCCGACTTCGCGCAACAGGTTGGTGTTCAAGGCCCCGCACAAGCCCTTGTCCGAACTCACCACAATCAATCCGCGCTTCTTGACCTCGCGCTTCTCCAGCAATGGATGAGAAAAGTCACCGGCGTTGGCCGACACCTCAGCCAGCACCGCGTTCATCAACTCGGCGTACGGCCGACCCGCCAACGCGGCATCCTGCGCCTTGCGCATCTTGGACGCGGCCACCATCTGCATGGCCTTCGTAATCTGCGCCGTGTTTTTGACGGACTTGATCCGCCGGCGTATGTCGCGTGTGGTCGGCATGTTTACCGATAGGTAGATTTGAATTCGTCCACGGCAGCCTTGAGTTCAGCCTCAAGTTCATCGTCGATCTTCCCCTTGGCTTCGACCTTATCGAGCAGCCCGGCATGACGAGTACCCAGATGATCGGCCAGTTTGGTCTGAAAGTCTTTCACCTTCTCAACCGCCACTTCATCAAAATACTTCTGCTGAATGCCCCACAACGTCACGACCTGAATCGCAACTCGCAGTGGCTGATACTGGTATTGCTTGAAGAGCTCAACGATGCGTTTACCCCGCTCAAGCTGGGCTTGAGTCTTGGCATCCAGATCCGATCCAAACTGAGCGAATGCCGCCAACTCGCGAAACTGGGCAAGCTCCAGCTTGATTTTGCCGGCCACCTGTTTCATGGCCTTGATCTGTGCGGCGGAACCCACGCGGCTCACGGAAAGCCCCACCGAAATGGCCGGTCGAATACCCTGATAGAACAAGTCCGTTTCCAGATAGATCTGACCGTCGGTAATCGAAATAACGTTCGTCGGGATGTAGGCCGAAACGTCACCCGCCTGAGTTTCAATAATCGGCAGCGCGGTCAACGAGCCGTTGCCGTATTTTTCACCGACGCGAGCCGAACGTTCCAACAACCGGCTGTGCAGGTAGAAAACGTCACCCGGAAATGCTTCCCGACCGGAAGGACGCTTCAGAATCAGCGAGACTTCGCGGTAGGCAACGGCATGTTTGGACAAGTCATCGTGAATGATCAACGCGTCCATGCCATTATCCATGAACCATTCGCCGATCGCCGCTCCAGCAAAAGGAGCCAGAAACTGGTTCGAGGCGGAATCCGAGGCCGATGCGCAAACCACGATCGTGTAGGCCATCGCGCCGGCGCGCTCCAACTCGGCAATGACGCGGGCCACGTTCGACTGCTTCTGACCGATGGCGACATAGATATTGTAAACGGGGCGGAACCCAGCCTCACCGGACGCTTCCGCCTTCTTGTTGATATTCGCCTGATTGATCATCGTGTCCACACAGATCGTGGTCTTGCCAGTGGAACGGTCACCAATGATCAATTCACGCTGGCCGCGACCGATCGGGATCATGGCATCCACCGCCATGATGCCGGTTTGCAACGGCTGATTGACCGAACGGCGTTTTACGATACCAGGGGCAATCTTCTCCACGGGGTAGGACACGGTGGACTCGATCGGGCCTTTGCCGTCAATCGGCAGGCCGGCCGCGTTGACCACGCGTCCCAAAAGGCCCTTGCCCACAGGAACCTGAAGCAGCTTGCCGGTTGTCTTGACCTCCTGCCCCTCGCGCACGGAGGTCGGGTCACCCAACAGAATCACGCCCACCTCGGTTTCTTCGAGGTTCAGCGCCAGGCCGATGACTCCGTTACCGAAGTCCAGCATCTCGTTGGCCATGCAATCGGTCAGTCCTTCGACCTTGGCGACACCGTCGCCAACTTCGCGGACCACGCCGATGTTTTGCTTTTCCACCGCGGTTTTAACCCCGGTGATTTGAGCCTCAATTTCCTGCAGTAACTCGCTCATGGTATAAATCTATCTTTCGTACTTAAAAATCTAGGCGGCGGCGCTGTCTTTCAATTGCATCAACCGGCCACGCACACTGCCGTCGTAAACATCGCTGCCAATTTGAATCCGCAACCCGCCAATCAACGCCGGGTTGACCGCAAAGCTCAGGCTCAATCCCGCACCGTATTTCTTCTCCAGGTTCGCCTGAACCCGAGCCTGTAAGTCGCTGGAAATTTCCATCGCGCTCTCCACGCTGGCCGTGCGTCGGTGGATATCCAGTTTCACCAGACGCTGAAAATGCGACAGGATCGCCAAATACCCGCGCGGTTTGGCCTCCACTACTTTCCCCACCGTTTGCCGAACTCGATCTTCGTTCAGCACACCATCAACCAAACACGCTTGAAACAATTGTTTCGCGTCTCGTTTCGCTTGTTTGTTGATCTTCATCGGTCAAATCACGTCGTCAGTGACGTAAAAAATATTTTATGCCGCCAACTGGTTGTTCGTTTCTTCGGCCAGACGTTTCTGGTCATCGTCCGTCAAAACCTTGCCAACAACCTTCGCCGTCGTCTCGGCAACGAGCCGGACAATTTCGCCCCGGAGCTCGGCCTTCATCCGTGCCAACTCAGCGTTGTTGGACTCGCGCGCCTTCTCGATGATGGATCGCGCCTCGGCGACCGCCTTCTGCGATTCGCTATCCTTGACCACAGCCGCGGCTTCCCGCGCCCCATCAATCATCTTCTGCGCCGCCGCGTTGGCTTTATCGAGAATCTCTTTGCTGGCTTCCTCAGCCTTGGCCAATTCGACTTTGATCTGCTCGGCGTTTTCAAGGCCTTCCGCAATGCGCTGCTTGCGAGTTTCGAGAACCTCGATGACCGGCTTGTACGCGAACTTGTTCAGTGCCCATGCAAGGATGCAGAACACCAGCAACTGCGAGACGAACGCGCCCCAGTTCACACCAAACTGCCGGGTGATTTCAGTCACCAGATTCCCGCCTTCCGGCGCGGCCGCAGCCAGCAAATAGACATTCTCTAACATCGTAAAAATCGGGTTGGAGCCCCATGCCTCGCGACACGGGGCTCGAATTGATTACTTGCCACCCAGGAAGATAGCAATAAAGACAATACCTTCGGACAATGCCGCGAAGATGATTGCCTGGTTCCGAATGGCCGCTGCCGCGCCTGGATTGCGACCGGTCGCTTCGGCGGCCTTCATGCCGATGAAGCCCACTCCAATTGCCGATCCCAGGGCCGCGAGGCCGATGTGTATTCCACCACTAATAGTCGCAAACATAGTTTTATCTTTCTTCGATTTTCAGTTTCCCCGGCGCCCCTCACGATCCAGCATGATCAAGGTGCCGAAATTCTCAGTGCGCGTGTCCTTCTTCCTGATGCTCGCACATCAACCCGGTGAAGACCGCGCAAAGCAGTGCAAACACCAGGGCCTGCACCAGGCCGACCAGTAATTCCAAAACGTAGAACGGGAGCACGAACACTCCGCCGAGCAATGGCCCACCCATTTGCATCACCGTCTCAAGGATATTTTCGCCCGCAAAAATGTTGCCGTACAGCCGGAACATCAGCGCGATGGGCCGCACGCAGATGGAAACAATTTCGATGCCCCCCACAAACACAAAGATCGCCACCAGAAACACACCGAGAAAACCGCCGCCGTGACCTTTCACCGAAAAGATGTGACCAAGCATGCCGCCGGCACCAATCTCCCTGATTGACCAATAGGTCCACAGAAAAAAGAACAGCAACGCCATGGAGGACGTCATGTT
>CALBIE010000081.1 GCA_937893495.1 uncultured Verrucomicrobiales bacterium
TATTTTTCGAGTTCCAGAAATTGTCCGAGGCTCGTGTTGAAGTAGGTTCCGCTGGCGGTGGTTTGGAGAATTTGAGTTTTGATGAGATACACTGTTTCGGTCCCGGTTGCTGACAAATCGAGATACTGCGTTTCTTTGAGTGGCTCTTTCGTCAGACGGTGAAAGGTTCCGTTCAGTGCCGGAGCGCGATAGAGAAGAAAGGAGACTGCATCGCCTGGCACCTTTTCATTCCCGGAGGGCGTCTTCCATTTGAGCATCAAACCCTGGTCGGTTTTGGTCGCGGTGAAGTTGACGGGAGGGGCGACCGGATGAAGGCGCAGAGTGGGATCTCCCATCAATGCCACGTGAATGGAGTTTTGATCCCATTCGGAATCGTCGTTTTTCCCCGACTTTGTCAGGCGAGTGTTATCGGGGGCGGGATAGTCACTGATCGAATTGTTGGCCTGCGTGCGCAAGGCGCAATAACCGATGTTCTTTCCCAGAGCCATCGGATGAAATATCCAGAGGGGTCGCCCCGCCCAGGCGCAGGTCAGGCCATTTCCCTCGGCGGCCAGCGGTGCTCGCAGGAAATTGTCGGGATTGTTCCAGTTGCCGAAGTAGCTGCCAAAGAGCATGGTGAAAACCGCCTTGGACCCCTGCCTGGCAAAATCTTCAGTATTGCCGACTCCTTTCGCCCTGCTGTTGCTGCCGGCACCGCAGCCATACGCCCACAGGTAGGCGGTGTCGGATAAGGTCGTGAACCAGTCTTTGTCCGCCAAATTATTCGCACCGAATAGTGCCGCAAAATTCGACCAGCCGCTCCATCCAAAAGCTTCGCCGGAAAAGGCACCGAAATTGTCATCTATCAGTCCCCGGGCCGGTGCGATGATTCGGCCGTGTCGGAAGTCGTGGTTCTTCTGAAGGTATCGGCGTAGTAACTCGATTTCACTCAGCTTGAACGCCGGCATGTTCGCCAGATCCACTCGCCCGACTTCCAACTCCAGCGAATTCGGGTCGATGGCGCTCAGGTCATATTTGCCATCGCCGGGAACATTCTCCTGATGGCCGCGCTTGAACGTCTTGTGCGTCTTTTCGTCAGGCCAATCTCCGTCCACATCCGCGTAAACAAGGTCCGCTGGCCAGGCACCGCGATGGTTCTTGTGTCCATCCGGACTGATGGACCCCGAATAGGGAACGGGAACGTGTCCCAACAAAAAGACCGTTCGCAATCGAGAATCATTTTCTCGATAAGTCTTTCGGATCAGGTTGCGCGCTTTCTCGACGGAATCGTCGCGGTGAACCTCCCGCCGAATGACTCGCCAGCCATCACTGATTAAATCGCGATTCAAGCGCTCGAGTTCCCTGGCAAGCGCGGGTGCCACACTGGACTCGACGAGCAGCAAGACAGCGCCTCGATCTTCGATCGGCGGCAGGTCAATCCCGGCGCAAAGGTAGCCGCGTCCGACGTACCCGGTTGCGAAGCGATCCACTCGGTATTCGTACTGAATGCCTGCTTCGACCTCCTTGTCCGCGAAGGCAACGGCATCGCCTGGCAACACGGCGGCGGGCGTGGAACTCCACTTTCTGGCGCCGAAGAATCGGCGATAGATCACATGAGCCTGGCAGGGCGAAGGCGCCTTCGGCCATTGCAGCTCGATCCGGGGTGGCTCCTTCTGGACCCGCGCGCTGGCTTGAATGGCGTACTTTGCGCTTTGCTGGGACCGCGATGGGGTGGGTTCTAGTTTCGGTTCCGGCTTCGCGCCGGGCTCCGCCGCCATTGGTTGCGTCGTTGCGGCAATCAAAGTTAAAAGCGACAGCGAGTATTTTTTTAGATTCATGCGGATTTCAAGGTTGATTCAGCCAGCGAAGGAACTCGGCGTCTTCGAGAAGTTGTTGAGCCAGTATTCGGTAACCCTCGGTCAGCGGATGACTCGCGTCACCATACAACTCGCTCGCGAGCGGGCGCGGAACAACAACCGTCCTGCCGTGTCTGATTTGTTCGACCGCTTCGGTCTGAAGTTGGCGGAACATGGCCGCGTTTTCCGGAGTCATGATGTGCTCATTGAAGGGGCCCACGATGATCAATACATCGTTGCCACGTTCTTCCAGCAGCGAGACCAATTTTACCAACGCTCGCCACTGCAACGAATCTTCAAGTTTGACCCATTCGAAGTTTTGGGTTCCGACCCCCGTCGTTGACCAGGGCTTGTGACGGGCACTCAGAATGCCTCGTTGGGGATCATTCAATGGCTCCGAAGGAGTCACCGTTCTTATTCTCAGGATCGGATTCTTGTTGGCATTGGGATAAACGGGTGGGTAGTCGCCGTCATCGGCGAGCGTCCACGCGTAAATACTCATTTGATCGAAATACGCGTTCTGAAGATGATTGACCCACTGTAGAAATGAGACCTGACGCTCCAGGCAAATTTCCAACCGCTCCTCGACCGTCGCTCGATAGCAGGGAAGGGCAGGGCTCCATTGCGGGACCAAACGAGGATGATTGAACTTCTCTTCCTTCGCGCTGCTGAGATCGGCCCTGGGGCTGCTGAGCCAGAGCAGGTTGCAGTGAAGCGCCACCTTTTGATTCTTAATGGCGCTGCCGTAGTAACGAACCAATCCTTCGAGTGCCAACGGAAACAATCCGTTTACTCCGGCATTGATAAACTGCTTTTTGCCCGGTGCCTGCTCGCTCAGGTGGTGAGACAGTGTTCCGTTCGCCGTTACATACTCGCCCCAAACCACTGAGTCTCCGATCACAAATACCGGCTTTTCGGAGGCCACTTCAGAAAGGCGTCGATTATACAGCCAGTAGTCCTTGCTCAATGAATAGGGAATACGGTAGTCCGGCGAGGTTTCAAACCGTTCGACCTTTTTCCATGCTACCGGTGTCAGAAGAATTACGATCAGCACCACGATGAAAACAATCGTCCATTCCCGCACATTCAGCCGGAAGGCAAATGCGGCGAAAGGACTCTCGTCAGCGAACTCTTGCTTTGGTGCAAGAGCCGTTGATTCAGAGGGTGATGAAAGGTCTTCTTCGCTCATCGCTTTCAAAACTGGAAGTAGATGAATTCTCCGCCACCCGTGGAGAAAAGGAACATATACAATATCATCGCAATCCCCGTTCCAATCCTCACGCTGGAATGCTCCAGCCAACGTCGAACGGAGGATTCATTCAGCCACTGATAAATCCACACGGCGCAGATCATCAGGATCATCAGGATCGGCATGTCGGGACTGGCCCAGCCGGTGGAAGCAATTCGTGTGATAATCAGCCAGGCGTCTGACATCGAATCGGCTCGAAAAAATATCCAGGCAAAACAAACAAACATAAAGACCGCCAATTGCTTCACGAACCTGGGAACACGGTCTCGATACCAGCTTGTTGCCTCCAAAGCGCGGGTCGCCATGGTTCCAAACGCGTGCAAGCCTCCCCAGACGACGAAGGTCCAGGCCGCGCCATGCCAGAAGCCCGAGATGACGAATGTGATCAGGAGATTGCGATAGAGGTTGAAGGTGCCGTTTCGATTGCCCCCCATCGGGACATAGACGTAGTCCCGGAACCAGGTTGACAGGCTGATATGCCAACGTCCCCAAAAATCACCCAGACTGGTTGCGAGGTAGGGGTGGTTGAAGTTGAGCATCAACCGGAAACCCATCGTCCTTGCGATACCTCTTGCCATGTCGGTGTAGCCGCTGAAATCGAAATAGATCTGCCAGGCAAACGCAAAAGTCCCCAACAGCAAGGCGGCTGAATTAAAACGGGACGGATCTTCGTAGATTCGCTCCACGTAGAACGACAGATAGTTTGCCAGCGCCAGTTTCTTGAAAAGACCGACCAGGAACAGGGACAAACCGTCGGTAACATCCTGGCGTGTCACCTTTGGAAACTGGTTGAACTGGGGCAGTAGATTTTTCGCTCGCTCAATCGGGCCCGCCACCAACTGCGGAAAAAAGGAAACGAAGGTCGCGAACTTGATGAAGCTCCGCTCCCGATGAATCTTCCCATAGTAGAAATCAATGGTGTAACTCATCGATTGAAAGGTGAAGAACGAGATGCCGACCGGGAGAAGATAATCGAGATCGAAGGGCATCAAACGATCGGCTGACGGGAGGTGCCACGTTGCGCCAAGCAGGTGAAAGGTCCAATTCAGATTCGCGATGAAGAAATTGGCGTACTTGAAAAAAAACAGGAGCGAAAGATTGTTGACGATACTCACCCACAACCAAACCAGGCGGCTCCCGAAAAATCCGGTCTTCCTGCTTTCAAGATAACCCGGCGCCCGGCGGTCGGGACAACGATCCATCCATTGAACCACCCAATAATCCAATGCCGTCGAATAGAGAATGAGGATGAGATAGTAAGGATTCCACCATCCATAGAACACATAGGACGCCAGCATCAGCCAATGCAGCCAAAACCGGGAACGCCTGAGCGCAAAGAACCCGCCCATGACAACCAGGAAAAAGAGCAGGAATGTCCAGGTATGAAAGAGCATGGGTGGGAAGCTCCGGGACTACGGAACCGTGGGAAGCAGTTTTCTGGCACCGGCGGCCTCGATGCGTCGCACGCAGCGGAAGCCGCAATAGTCCGTAAAAAAACAGGCATCCGAGTCGCCGGTCTGTTGTCCCTGACGGAAAGTGACCCGACACATTGCGGCGCTGGACTTCCAGGATCCGCCGCGCATGACTCTTTTGGAATTGCCGTCAGGCTCCGCCGGTCCCGTCGGATCAACAGCCACACTATTCAGATAGGCGTCCACGTCGTACACGTCTTGGCACCATTCAGAAACATTGCCATACATATCGTGCAGTCCCCATCGATTTGGTTTTTTGACACCGACCGGATAAGTCTTCTTTTGAGCATTCTGGTCAAACCAGGCATACTGTTTAAGATTGTTCGCCTGCCCGATGTCATAGGCGCCCGTAGTGCCTGTTCGCGCCGCGTATTCCCATTCCGCTTCCGTCGGCAGATGGTAGCCGTTCTTTGAGAAAT
>CALBIE010000082.1 GCA_937893495.1 uncultured Verrucomicrobiales bacterium
AAACATTATCATCCTCGCGAACTTGCATAATTTGCAGATTCTGCGTCGTACGTCGTGACTGCCCCATATGGCCCGGCATTTTCTTGCCCTTGTCCACGTGTCCCGGAGTTAGACGGCAACCAATGGACCCCGTCAGGCGATTAAAACCCTTTGCTCCATGCGATCCCGGACCGCCAGCAAAATTGTGTCGCTTCATTGCACCCTGAAAGCCTTTACCCTTGGTCAAACCGATTGCATCCACAAAGTCCCCTGCTGCAAAAATGTTTGGTCCGATTACATCACCCTGTTTTACGTCGAGCGTATAATCCCGAAACTCTTTCAGTCGCTTGACCGGGTTCGTCTTACCCCGGGCAAAATGACCGGTCATTGGCTTGTTGATACGTGATTCCTTTTGATCATCGAAGCCCAACTGCACCGCATTATAACCGTCGCTTTTAACAGTCTTGGTCTGAACCACACGATTCGGGCCAGCCTGCACGACAGTCACACACACCACTCGACCATTCGCATCATACACGCGGGTCTGTCCAAGTTTTTTGCCAAGCAAGCCAATCATAGTAATTAAATCTTTATGGTGATATCCACGCCAGCCGGCAGGTTGAGTTTCTTGAGTTCATCAACGGTCTTCGCAGTCGGATCAATGATGTCCAATAACCGTTTGTGCGTGCGCTGCTCAAAAGTTTCCTGTGACTTTTTGTCCACATGTGGCGAACGGGTCATCGTGTATTTCTCAATCCGGGTCGGTAACGGAATTGGTCCGGCGACGCGAGCGCCGCTTCGTTTGACGGTCTCGACAATCTCGCTGGCCGATTGGTCAATGACGCGATGATCGTAAGCTTTTAGTCTGATTCGTATACGTTGCTGTGACATCGGTGAAATTAGTTGATTGCCTAGGTTCTAGCCGGTTTTTTATCGGCGGAATCGATGATGGTCGCCGCGATTGACGCAGGGACCGGCTCGAAGGCCAGCGGTTCCATGGAATATGAGGCTCGGCCCTTCGACAATGACCGAACTGCCGTTGCATAACCAAACATTTCAGATAAAGGCACCTCGGAATTTACAATTGATTGGCCGGATTTTGCATCAATGCGGACAATTTTGCCGCGCCGGCGACTGATATCACCCAGTACATCGCCCTGATATTCATCAGGCGTGGTGACTTCAACCTTCATAATCGGCTCCAGCAAAATCGGGTGAGCTTTCTTACAGGCTTCTTTGACCGCGAAGATTCCTGCCATTTTGAATGCCAACTCACTTGAATCCACATCGTGGAAGCTACCATCCACGATCTGCACTTTCACATCCACCATCTCATAGCCTGCGATGACGCCGCCGGTAACAGCCTCGCGGATTCCGTTAATGGTCGGGTTAATAAATTCTTTCGGAATGACACCGCCAACAATTTTGCTCTCAATCTCAATTCCTTTACCACGTTCATTGGGCTGCATGTTAATGACGCAATGACCATACTGACCGCGACCACCAGACTGACGGATAAATTTGCCCTCGCCTTCGGATTCACGGGTTATGGTTTCACGATACGCAATCTGCGGCGCGCCGGCGTTCGCCTCGACCTTGAATTCGCGTTTCAGGCGGTCGCGGATAATCTCCAGATGCAACTCGCCCATTCCCGCAATAATCAACTGCCCGGTTTCTTCGTTTGTAAAACAACGGAAGGTTGGATCTTCCTCAGCCAGCCGCTGCAATCCGTCAGAAAGTTTTTCACGATCCACCTTTGTCTGAGGCTCTATCGCCATTGAGATAACCGGCTCTGGAAAAGTCGGCGGCTCGAGCATGATCTCGTCGTCTTCATTACATAGGGTGTCACCGGTAGTGATGTTTTTCAAACCGACGAGCGCGGCTATATCGCCGGCATACACGGAATCTACATCCATGCGCTTGTCTGCCTGAATCATCAATACACGACTGACCCGTTCACGCTTGCGTGTGCGCGGATTGTAAATCGTCTCACCCTTTTTCAGCTGACCGCGATACACGCGGAAGAAAACCAGTTTACCAACGAATGGATCCGTCCAGAGCTTAAACGCCAGAGAACAGAAATTTTCATTGTCGTCCGCATGAATTTCGACGTCCTCAGTCTCATCTCCACCGATGTCAAGATGCCCCCTGGCCGGCGGAACATCGAGTGGTGATGGCAGATAATCAATGACCGCATCAACCAGAGGTTGCACGTTTTTGTTTTTGAATGCAGAACCACCAATTACCGGCACAAACTCTAACTTGCAGGTCAGGCGCCGAATTGCCTTCTTCAAAGTCACGGCGTCGATTGGCTTCTCCTCCAGCACCAACTCGGCGATGGCATCATCCTTGTTGGAAACGCCTTCAATCAGTTCAGCAAGTGCCTTGGCGCCAATATCCTTCAACTCACCTTCCAGTTCCTTGATTTCGTACTTGAGGCCAACCTCGTCAGACGGGTCATAAATAAGGGCTTTCTGGTTTACGACATCCAACAGGCCCTTAAGTCCACCCTCTCTGCCGATTGGAATCCCAACCGGAAATGCATACGCGCCGAGTTTGTCACGCATGTCGTTCAAAGCACTTTCAAAATCAGCACCGGTACGGTCCATTTTGTTGACGAAAGCAATCCGCGGAACACGATACTTGGTCGCTTGACGCCAAACTGTTTCGGATTGCGGTTGGACACCAGCAACGCCACAAAAAACCGCGACTGCACCATCAAGCACGCGCATGGAACGTTCCACCTCAGCGGTGAAATCAACGTGTCCCGGAGTGTCGATAATGTTCACCCGGAAATCTTCGCCGGTATGCAGTTTCATTGCCCCGTCATCCAACTGCTTCCAATAACAGGTGGTTGCGGCACTGGTGATCGTAATCCCACGCTCACGCTCCTGCTCCATCCAATCCGTCACCGTGTTTCCATCATGCACTTCACCAATCTTGTGCACCAATCCGGTATAAAAGAGGATTCGCTCGGTGGTAGTGGTCTTGCCCGCATCAATGTGCGCGGCAATACCAATATTCCGGGTCCGCTCCATCCGGTAAGGCCGGTTCGGCGAATTCGCATTCTTTTTTTCCAAAACTGCGTCCATTTGTAGCTAAATCATCAGACAATAAAATACGCCCCGACGGAACACCTCCGGGGCAAGGCTTGTAAGTCACAGCTTACCAGCGAAAATGTGCGAAGGCTTTGTTTGACTGCGCCATCTTGTGGACTTCGTCACGTCGACGAATTGAGTTGCCCTGCCCCTGATAGGCCTCCAGGATTTCATTCGCCAACGCTTGTCGCATCGAAATGCCCTTGCGAGCGCCAGCGAATCTGACCATCCACCGGACCGCCAGTGATGCTTGTCGCTCTGCGGCAACTTCAAGCGGCACTTGATACGTTGCACCACCTACGCGACGCGGCTTGACCTCAAGCCGTGGTTTCGCGTTATCAACCGCGCGTTGTAAAATTTCCAACGGCGTCGATTCCTGATTTTTTTCAGCCAGGATGTCAAACGCGCCATAGACCACTCGCTGCGCCTTACTCTTCTCACCGTTTTGCATCACGGTGGAGACCAGTCGTGCCACCAGTGCGCTGTCAAACCGCGCATCTATGGAAACCGGTCTCTTACTTGCTCTACGACGTCGTGACATATAATGATCCTAAATACTATTTCGCCTTTTTGGCTTCCTTCGGGCGCTTGACGCCATATTTCGACCGGCTCACCCGGCGTTTCTCCACGCCGTTGCAGTCCAGCGCGCCACGAACAATATGGTAGCGCACACCCGGAAGGTCCTTCACCCGACCGCCACGCACGAGCACAATTGAGTGTTCCTGCAAATTGTGGCCTTCGTCCGGAATATAGGCGATCACTTCGTAACCGTTGGTCAGGCGCACCTTTGCCACCTTGCGCAACGCGGAGTTCGGCTTCTTGGGAGTGCGCGTCATAACTTGCACGCAAACACCTCGCCGAAACGGCGACTTGCTCAATGCGGGCGACTTTGACTTCTCACGAAGCTTGTTGCGCCCTTTTCGTACCAATTGATTAATAGTCGGCATCGCTAATTAGCCTTGCTTTGGGCATCCCTTACCTGTTCTGGCGAAAGGGACGCGGATAATAACAAAAGTCTTTCCTGTTGCAACTGGTTAATGATTCTTTTTGAAATAAATATTTAACCAATCGGATTAGCCCACCATTGGCTCGTCATCCAGCAACAGGTTTCGCTCTTCACCGGGGATTTCGTCAACCAACGGTTTGAGTTCCACACTCAGGTGGCCGTTGAATCCAGTGCCCGCGGGAATGATGTGGCCCATGATGACGTTCTCCTTGAAACCACGGAGGAAATCCATCTTGCCCATCGTCGCTGCCTCGGTCAAAACACGGGTCGTGTCCTGGAACGAAGCGGCGCTTAAGAAACTTTCGGTCTCGAGCGAAGCTTTGGTGATTCCCAGCAACACCGGTACCGCTTCCGCAGGTTTACCGCCCATCTTCTCGACCCGGTTGTTTTCGTTCTCGAAAACAATCTTGTCAATCTGTTCACCCCACAGAAACGTCGTGTCACCGGGTTCGGTGATACGCACCTTGCGTAACATCTGGCGGATAATGATCTCGATGTGCTTGTCGTTGATGGTGACGCCTTGCAGTCGATACACTTCCTGAATCTCGTTCACGAGATGTTCCTGAAGTTCCTGGGTACCGCAAATTTCAAGAATTTCATGCGGCACAACTGGTCCTTCCGTCAACTGCTGGCCCTTGCCGACAAAGTCACCCTTGAAAACAATGACGTGTTTGCCGATCGGAATCAGGTGCTCTTCTTCGGCATCCGTCTTTGAATCCTTGATGATGACACAGCGTTTACCGCGCACGGTCGGACCAAAGTCAACGATCCCGTCAATCTTGGAAATTTCAGCCGCGTCTTTTGGACGACGGGCTTCGAACAATTCCGCCACTCGCGGCAGACCGCCAGTGATGTCTTTCGTCTTGGAGGTCTTACGCGGCGTCTTCGCCATCAATGTGCCCGCAACAATTTTGTCACCCTCGTCGACAACAATATGCGCACCTGACGGAATGGCGTAATGGGTCAGTTCATTTCCGGATTTATCCTCAACGAGAATCTGTGGATGCAGGTCCTCCTTGTGGTCAATGATTACCATGTCCTCCTGTCCGGTCGCGTCATCGATTTCCTGCTTCATCGTCACACCTTCAATGATGTCGATGAAACGGATTCGTCCGGCCTTCTCCGAAAGGATCGGGACATTATAAGGATCCCACTGCACATAGGTTTCCCCCTTCTTGACTGCTTCCCCATTGGCTACGGAAATAACGGAACCGATTACGATGCCGTGATTTTCAAGCTCCCGGCCGTCTTCCGCCAAAATGGAAACGGAACCGTTCTTATTCAGGACAATGCTGTTGCCGTCTTCAAGTTCCACCACTCGGACGTCATTGTAGCGAACGGTGCCATCATTCTTGGCGATAATTTGTGGTATCTTGAATATCGCCGACGCCGTGCCACCAATATGGAACGTCCGCATTGTCAACTGTGTTCCCGGCTCTCCAATGGATTGAGCCGCGACAATGCCGACAGCCTCGCCCGGTTTGACCAACCCGCCGGTTGCGAGGTTACGGCCATAGCAGTGGATGCAGATGCCAAACTTTGTTTCACAGGTCAGTACTGAACGAATTTTTACGCGCTCAATATTGGAATTGTCGATAGCCTTGGCGGCCTCATCGTCGATCAGTTTGTTGGCCTTGGAAATGATGGTATTCGTTTCGGGATCGACCACATTGTCGGTGGCAAAACGTCCAGCCACTCGGGCGCCAAGCTTGACCACTACTTCTTCGCCTTCGCGAATTTCCGACACCCAGATGCCGTTGCTTGTACCGCAGTCCTGAGCACGAATGATGACATCCTGCGATACATCCACCAGCTTTCGCGTCATGTAACCAGAATCCGCCGTCTTTAGTGCGGTGTCCGCCAATCCTTTGCGCGCGCCGTGCGTCGAGATAAAGTACTCAAGCACCGTCAATCCTTCGCGGAAATTAGAGAGAATAGGTTTCTCAATGATGTCACCAGACGGTTTGGCCATCAATCCGCGTATCCCGGCCAACTGACGCACCTGCGCCTTATTGCCACGAGCACCGGAAT
>CALBIE010000083.1 GCA_937893495.1 uncultured Verrucomicrobiales bacterium
CCAACCGACCCGCAACGCAGCCCGACGTACGCCGCAATGGTCGAGAGCCTGGACGACGCGGTTGGAACATTGGTTGACGCACTCGACCGCCTCGGTCTTGCCGGGCGCACCGCGATTATCTTTTTCTCCGATAACGGCGGGAACATGTATAACGAAGTGGACGGCACCACACCGACCAGCAACGCGCCGTTGCGCGGCGGCAAGGCAACGATGTTCGAAGGTGGCGTTCGAGTGCCCGCGATTGTGCAATGGCCCGGCGTCACCCGCGCGGGAACGCGGAGTGATGCCATGATCCAGAGCACCGACTTCTATCCCACGCTCCTCAATCTCCTGAATCTTCACCCGACAGCCGACCACCCGCTCGACGGCCTGGACATCACCGCCGCCCTGCGCGGCAAGGCCTTCAAACGCGGACCAATGTTCACTTACTTTCCACATCAGACCCGGGTTCCGGATTATCTGCCTCCCTCGGTGTCCGTGCATGAGGGAGATTGGAAACTTATCCGACTCTTCCATC
The DNA here is from genome assembly GCA_937893495.1 of uncultured Verrucomicrobiales bacterium. Taxonomy (GTDB): domain Bacteria; phylum Verrucomicrobiota; class Verrucomicrobiia; order Limisphaerales; family JAYPXF01; genus CALBIE01. Next base: position 518 of record CALBIE010000083.1, read on the forward strand.
AGGGTGATGGTGGCGCACACACCTGGAATCTCTACAACCTGCGAGACGACGAGGGCGAACGCACTAATCTCGCCTCGCGCGAACCGGAACGGGTGAAGGCCATGGACGCGCTCATGGAAAATTTCCTCATCGACACCGAAGCCGTCTTGCCGCAACCAAACCCGGCGTATCGCCCGGACAACGACGCCAATCCGCAGTCCGGTTCCCGCGACTGGACTGGCAGCAAAGACACGACAATCTCGATTGAATCGGGCGAACTGGTGATTCAATCATCTGGCCGGGATCCGTGGTTCGCCACTCGCGCCATTCCAAAGGGTCAGGGTCCGTTCACCCTTCAGTTGCGAATGAGATCCACCGCTTCAGGCAAAGCGCTCGTCTATTATTGCAATACGCCCAAGCGAGGATTCAACCGGGAACAGACCGTGCCCCTACCGGTCAAACACGATGGCGAGTGGCATGAATACAAGGTGATTGTCCCTTCGGAAAAGCTGACTGCGCTGCGTATCGATCCCGCCACCGCCAAGGGCGAAGTCCGTCTGTCATCACTTACCCTGACTGATGCCGCGGGAAAAATGGTGAAAAGGTGGAACCTCTCGCCGCGTTAACCAGCCGATTCAAAAAGTAGCCGCCGAGGTAAGGAGGCGGACTCGACGGTAGCGCGAACTCTGAAAATCCGCCTCCTTACCTCGGCGGCTACAGCCGTGCGGGTTTCAGACGACCGGCGGACAACACCGGCGAATCGCCTGCGCGGAATGTGTGGTTACAGCAATTTCCGCCGACCGCATCTGCATGGTGAGCTGAACCGCGTCACTCCATCACTCCATCACTCCATCACTCCATCACTCCATCACTCCCGGTCATTGGTGACGTTTCGCATTGGTTGGCGATTCTCAACTGCATCGTGACGGCTTATTTAGATTTCTTGGGTTTGGCGCTTTTCTTCCCCTTCCGCACCGGAGATTTAAAATCTCCCGAATAAGGAGGTTTATCAAAGGTTGAACCATCGCCCATTACCCGGGGATCCTTGACACGCTTCAATTCCGCCATCAGTTGACGATTCAGACGCGTTTTTATCGCGGCATATTTGGAATCCGCCGCGACGTTCTTTATCTGATCGGGATCGTTTTTCAGGATGTAAAGTTCCTCGCGCGGCCGTTTACCGAAGGCGTAGTTGTAGTTCCATTTCCATTCGGTCACGGACCGGTTCTCGATCAGCCAGGCCTTGGTCGGACTGGAATCAAAATCGGCAAAGGCCACAAACGTGTTGTTCTCGAGCGCATCGCGATCCGGTGTCTCTGTGTCGGTTACGGCGTAGGGATTGCCCATCGGCCAGCGATCGGGCTTGAAGTTGATGATGTAGAGATAATCCTTCGTGCGATAGGACCGCTGCGGATACGGCAGCATTCCATCCCGCGCCTTCGCGACATGGCGTTCGCGACCGGTGATAACCCAGGAGCGTTTCGAATCCACGAGTCCTTCCGCCTTCGAGTTGAGCACACCGACCAGGCTGCGACCGGTCATCACGCCGGGCGGCTTGACACCACCGGCTTCAAGAAACGTTGGCGCCAGGTCCATCAGGCTCACGAAATCATCCACGACACGCCCCCCGGGCTTGCCCGACCACCAGGCCGCCAAGGCCACGCCCACACCGAAGTCGTAAAGGTTGCACTTGCCGCCCGGGAAGCCCGGCGCGCCATGATCGCCGCTGACGACGACCAGAGTGTTGTCGAGTTCGCCGATGGCCTCTAGTTTCTTGAGCATCAGTCCAAGCGCCGCGTCGAAGGATTGGATTTCGCCGAGATAATCCGCAAAATCTTCGCGCACTTCATGCACGTCGGGCAGGAACCCGGGCAATTTGCCCTTGAGCGAATCCGGTTCAATACCCCACAGGTCCTTGCCGGAACCTTTGATCCATTTGCGATGCACTTCGGTGGGCCCGAACCAATAGCAAAACGGCCGCCCGTCCTTCCGCGCATCGAGAAACGATTGGAAGTTCGCCATCACTTCGTCGTAAAGCACCTGCTTGGCGTCCGTAACCGATTTGCCCTGCTGCACCAGCTTCGTGACGTTTTGCGAAAACTGATTGAACCGTCCACCCGCCTTTCCATAAGCCGTTCGGGCAGCTCCATAAGGCGCATTGGGATTCGATCCCGGGCTCCACACTTTATACGTATGCCCGATGTGATAGCCGGCTTGCTCCAGCAACAGCGGATAGGTCGGAATGTTTGTGTCCCACGTTGCGCCCTGCAAGATCGCACCCAATCCGGTGCGAAAGAAGTATTGCCCGGACAGCAGCGAACTGCGGCACGGTGTGCACGACGGCGCGGTGACGAAGGCGTTGCGAAACAACACGCCGTTCTTTGCCACCCGGTCAAAATTAGGCGTGTGCACCGCGTCGCTCGGTGACGGACGGCCATCGAGCTTCGCGTAGGCGCTGGCATAGCGTCCCCAGTCATCCGCAAAAGCGAACAGGATATTCGGCCGTTTTGCGGCCGCTTGTGCGGCAAGCGCGATTGCAATTGCCGCCATGAAGATTCCCTGAAACAGGAAGCGTGTGCTCGATTTCATACGCCTCATCTACCTGCTTTTGTGCCCACACGCAATTCTTGCCATTCAATCAGTTGTACAGCACCTTGCGGTATGTTCACGCGAGCCGGCGCACCCTCTGCTTGTATCGTCATTCTGACTCTCCTGTTCCTGCCGTCGGATAAAGCACACGCCAAGGACTGGTTTCTAACGATTGGCGGCGGATACTCTCCCGCCGGAAACCAGGTTTCGCTTGAAAAAAACGTCATCTTTTTCAAACGCCTGTTGAGCGAACAATACCCTAAAGGTGCGCCCCATGAAATCTACTTCGCGGATGGTAATTCTCCGTTTCCGGACCTGCAGTATGATCCAAAACGTGACACGGTTCCCGAGGCCAATCGCCTGATGGCGCGCTTTCTCGGCTCGGAAGATTACCTCGGCTACGAATATCGCGATAACGAACTCAAGCCGGTCAACGGCATCGCCAGCCCGGAGAATATTGAGGCTTGGTTTCGCAAGACCACCGGTCAACTCAAGGCAAAAGATCGAGTCATCATTTACGTCACCGCACACGGCGGAAAAAGCCGCGATCGAAGACAACCTTTTAACACAACGCTTCACCTGTGGGACAACCGTTCAATCAACGTCAGCAAGCTCTCTGAGCACATCGAATCACTACCACCCCAAGTCGCGGTCGTCATGGTCATGGTTCAATGCTATTCGGGCGGGTTTTCGCATCTGATTTTCAAGGAAGGCAAGCACGACAAAGGCTTGAGTGACCGAACGATAACGGGTTTTTTTGCAACCGTGCAGGATCGCGTCGCGGCCGGTTGCACGCCGGATATCTCGGAGGAAAATTATCAGGAATACAGCAGCTCATTCTGGTCCGCCATTCGCGGCAAAACCCGACTGGACAAGTCCGTGGACAGCGCAGACTACGACCACGACGCTCGCATTTCCTTCGAAGAGGCGCATATATTTACGATCTTACATTCGACCACCATCGACATTCCGATTCGCACGAGCGGCGCGTTTCTGCGCGAGTTCAGCAAACAGCGGAGCAAGGAGGCACCCGATTTGTTAACCGCCGACGAATCATTTTCCGACCTGCTTGAATTGGCGCGACCGGCCGAGAAAATCGCTCTGACGGATTTGTCAAAAAAACTTACGCTGTCGGGCGAGGATCGCGGAAAGAAGGCTCGTGCCACAGCCGAAGTTCTCGAAAAAGAGCGTAAGGATATTGAACGAACAATTCGTGATAAAAAGCGCGACCTGAGCCGACTGCGCGGGAAGATTCGCGGACATCTCAAGAAGAAATGGCCGGACCTCTACGCCGATTTCAGCCCCACCGCGATTCGCCTGTTGACCACCGACAAAACTGTATTCGTCAATGCCGTCAAGTCGCACCCGGACTATCACCCTTATGAAAAACTGGACCAGGAGATAAACCAACTGGACGAGAAGGAGTTTCAAGTTGAGAAACAGTGGGTGCAATACCAGCGCTTCCTCCGCGTCCTCGAAAACGTGGCGCTCGCGGCAAACCTGCCAAAGGTGGCGGATGAAAAAGTGGTCACGCGATTCGCGGAATTGCTGAAGGCGGAATGCGAAACGCTGGGCAACTTATTTGCGGTAAAAGGCGCGACCGGTCCGTGATTTGATTCAAAACGAGCGCGAATCCCTCCCAAATGCGCCAACGAACTGTCGGAATCGCAGCATTCTTGTAGCCGCTGGCCACATGGAGCGTGGTCCCGTCTCAACCTCAGTTATTGCTCGCTGAATTGGGTGACCAGTTTAGAATCCGTCCGTGACGGAAAAGAAGTTTTACGACTGGCAGACTGCCGGCGGCACGAATGATGTAATGAGACTGGTCGATGCGCTGGAGCGCGCGGATGTGTCGTGGTGCGCGATCGGTGGAGTGGCCGTGAATCACTGGGCTAAGGAACCGATGGTGACTCGGGATGTTGATTTTGTGGTTTCAGCGAGCGACATGGAAAAAACCATCGCCGCGTTGTCGGAAGCCGGATTTGGACACGAACGCTTTCAATGGTCGGTCAACTTTCAAGGCAACTCCCGCATCAGCGTTCAATTGAGTACCGAAGAAGTTTATTCGCGGTTTCCCGAAAAGTCTGTGGCAGCGGATGTGCATGGTATCCTGATGCGGGTGGCCTGCCTCGAGGACACGCTGACCGGCAAGGTCCTGGCCTGGCAAGACAAGTCCCGCCGGCAAAGCAAAAGGGCAAAAGACTTTGCGGACATCGTGCGCCTGGTGGAAGCGCATGGGCAAGTGTGGAGCAAGCTTCCCGAAGAGTTGAGGAAACTGGTCGAACAACCGGCCGGGTGAGGGGCACAAGCAACGCTGGTTGCTGAGTTTGCGAATTCCTCAATCCCCCACCCGCGTCGGGAACAACAATCGGAAATCCATCACCTGCTCGACGGAAATCTTCAATTCTCTCAGCGAGGTGAATTGACTGGCGGCGACTTTGGAAAGTTGAGCAGCGGAAAATCGGGAACGGTACCGTCGAGGGCAATTTTAACACGGCGAATAAATTCAGCCGAACGAAGTTCCCGTGTCAGGTCCGCAGCGATTTTTTCGGCCTCGTGTCGCCGATTCCCGTGAACCAGCAGCGCAATTATGGTAGCCGCGCGATTCGCATAGGTTTCCTCATACTTCGAATCATGCCGACCGACGGCGCGGGACATGTTTTCACTCAACCGCCACTTGACCCGGGCTTCACGGATAATGTTCTCTGGATGCCGGATGAATTGGGCGACCATTTTGTGGGCTTTCAGCTTCAGGAGAGTCGGCAGTACTGAAGCAATCACGCGCTCGACTGATTCAGGATGTTCGGTCACCAACCAGGCAAACATTTCGAGCGTCGCGTCCGGCTCGTTCAAAAGTCTGTTAAACGCCTCGAAATCAAGAAACGACTCGACGGTATTTTCCCCGGCGCGGACTTGCTCGCGAGCCACGGTTTGCCCTCGGCGCAAACTCGCCATGGCGGGCGGGTGTTTCATTGCGAGCGCGTGCCAGTTGGTGAGCGCCGTCGTGCGTCGTATCGTCTGTAGATGCGGACTAAATTCCAACGCATGGACATGGAACCACTCGTAACGGGCGGCCGCGTTGGTATATTTACCCGAACGCAAATCGGCATTTGCCTCGACGAGGATCAACATTGCCAGAGGCTTTTCAGGCGGCACCCAATCTCCCAGGACGGGTTGAGCAAGCAGTCCGAGAATCAAAATGAGTCTGCCATTCATTGGGTGTTAAGTTTTGGGGCCGACTTCTGCCATGAATCAATACATGAGATTCGGTATTTCTTCAATCCCCCACTCTTGTCAGAAACAATAGTCGAAAGTCCATAACCTGCTCGCCGGGAATCTTCAACGCGCGCAACGTCAATTCTCCCTTGCCCTTCGTCAACGCGATGGTCCCGATTTTCACCGATTTCCAGTCCTTCACGTAGGATTCGACCCGCGGCGATCGATCATGTTCCATGCCGCGCGCGGCAACTTCGTTGGCCTTCGTTAACTTACCGCGCAATTTGCTGCCGTTGAAGCTGAGTTCGAATTCTGCGCCAACGTCCTTCTTCCGGCAGGCGTAATGCAATTCGACTTCGAACCGGCCACCCGCCGGCACTTCGGCGTCCCAGGTAATCTCGTCATCCACGCTCACCCAGTTGCTGAGATAGGAACAGTTCGGAAAACGATTCGAGCGTTTGATGTTCCCTGTCCACTTCGCGTCGCGCGCCGGGATCTGCGTGTATTTGTAATCCGGATGCCCAATGATAAACGGACGCTGATCGTTGTCATACCCAGCCACCACATTGGCCTTGAATTCCGCCACCGCCGAACGCATCGCCTTCGTCAATTCAGGCTCCTTCTTCGAAACG
>CALBIE010000084.1 GCA_937893495.1 uncultured Verrucomicrobiales bacterium
GGTTGAAAGGCGAACCTGGCTTGGCCGTTGGCAACGCGGTGGGTTCCTGCATTTGCAATATCGGCCTGGTTCTCGGTGTCACGGGCGCGATCAAGCAGGTCGAAATTCATCCCGGCTCACTCAAAGCGCCGCTCATCGCACTGTTCGCCGCGAGCCTCGTCCTGTTCATCATGACGCTCGATTTGAAGATTACCCGCGAACAAGGGGTCATCCTGCTCGTGCTCGGAGCTTCCTACTTCCTGTTCGACCTGCTCAAGCACCTTAAGCCGGAATGGAAAGGACAGATTGCCGAGGCGAAAGTGATTGAAGATGCCATTGCCAAAGCCACGGGTTTCTGGCCAACCCGCACAGGTACAATTGTGCAATTTATTGGCGGAGCGGTTCTGGTCATTGCCGGCAGCCGCTGGCTGGTTGACGCCGCCGTTTCAATTGCCGGACATTTCGGCATATCCCCATTGGTCATCGGCTTGACTGTAGTCGCGCTGGGAACGTCACTGCCGGAGCTTGTCACTGCCGTCACCTCTTCGCGAAAAAAAGTATCCGACCTTGCCGTCGGAAATGTGCTCGGCGCCAACATCGCGAATCTCTCCCTGATAATCGGTACCGCCGCTACGATCAACGAGGTCACCCTGACGCGCGGCACGCAATTGTTCAATTTCCCGGCCATGCTCGTTTTCAATTTCATCCTGCTCATCTTCCTCTTCACCGGCAAACGTCTCACTCGAGCCGAAGGATGGACGCTCATTGGGTTCTATGCCGTTTACATCATCCTTCTTATCGTGCTGACCAGCATGAAGAAACTATGATCGATCCCTTTCGGAACCGATCTCGATGCTATCATGTCCGTCCGCCTGACCAATTCCGTCTTTCGATTTACGTTCGCATTCATCGTGCTCATCGTGTTGTTCACGGTCGCTGATTTGCGGGCGGTGCTGAATGCGATGAAAGCGGCGGATCCCGGTCTGCTCGCCCTGGCTACACTTGCCGTTTACGCGGTCTTCCTGCTTCGCGCGATTCGCTGGCGGCAGATACTTGCCATCCTGGCGAATCAGGTCGCCGTCCTCCCCGTCTTCCTGTGGTCCCTCGCCGGAAATTTGCTCAACTTTTTCCTGCCGACCTCCATCGGTGGAGACATCGGCCGGTGGTATCTTGCGCGCAATGAAGCGGGTTCCGGCAGCGCCATTGCAGTCTCGCTGGTCCTGGATCGTGTTTTCGGATCGCTCGCCTTTGCCCCGCTCGTCGCCATTCTCGCGACTGTCGGCATTCAGACTCCGTCGGAATCGGGACTCGTCATGAATCTCAGGTGGGCTGAAATGCTCATCATGATCGGACTGACTGCCCTGCTGATTCTTGCCGTGCGTCGCATGGCGCGCCCCGCCGGACGTGAAAGAATTCGTGCCCTGGCAAACCGCTTGTTTCCGCAGGCCACCACTTTGTCATCCCAACCCGATATCGGCGGCCAATTAAGCGATGTGCTGGAAAAAATGGGTTCAACTAAACTGGTCATGTGGCTGCCACCCCTGCTCATGTCCCTCGTCGCCCACGTTTTCTTTATTGTCGCGGAGTGTCTCCTTGCTCATTCCGTGGGAATCGAGATCAGCCTGAAACAGATGAGCCTCCTCTATCTGGTCTCCGCTGCCGCGATGATGGTGCCCGTGTCACCGAACGGACTTGGCATTCGCGAAGGAATCAGCGTCTGGTATCTCGCCCAACTGGGCAACCCCATCGAGGCGGCCGTCGGTTACTCGATACTTTCCCTCGCCGTCCGTTTCTGCGCGTGCCTGCCCGCCATCGCACTGACGGATTTTGCCGGCGCGCGAAACGTCAGGAGTGAAACGGCCGGCGACACGTCAAGGTGACATTTCGATTGTCAGCACCAGACGACATCGCCACACTCCAGACAATTCCATCCCCATGAAAACTCATCTATTGTTTCTCGCATCCCTCCCGCTGGTCCTTGCTTCCGTGCCAAACTCCGACGCGGCGGAATTCAAATTCAAAGCCATCGAAATTGACAAAATCGAAATCGGTTACGGACTGCAGATTGCCGACGTCAACGGCGACGGAAAAGTGGACATTCTTCTCGCTGACAAGAAGACGATTCAATGGTACGAGGCTCCGGAATGGACCAAGCACATCATCGCCAGGGACCTGACCGAACGTGACAACGTCTGCATCACGGCGCGCGACATCGACGGTGACGGTAAATGTGAAATCGTGGTCGGCGCGCAATGGAATCCTGGCGAAACCACGGACCCGGCCAAAAGCGGCGCAGTTTTCTATCTAAAGGCACCCAGAGACCGCACGCAGGCCTGGAGCCCTGTTGAACTACACCACGAACCCACTGTCCATCGCATGCACTGGATCAAATCCGGCCAAGATTCCTACAACTTCATCGTCAAGCCGCTTCACGGACGAGGCAACAAAGGCGGCGAAGGCAAGGGCGGATTGATTCTCGAGTATTTTCAGAAAACGAAGAACACCGACCAATGGCAGACCCGGGTCGTCAGCGATTTCATGCACATCACCCACAACTTTCATCCCGTGAACTGGGACAACGATCCCGAGGAAGAACTCATCATCGGTGGCAAAGAAGGCGTCTGGTATTTCGACAAACGCGACGAAAAATGGGAGCACCGGCAATTGACGACCAATGCGACCGGAGAAATCCGTGACGGAAAACTTCCGAATGGCCGACGTTTCATCGTGACGATTGAACCACTGCACGGAGTGGTCAGCGCGGTTTATGCGGAACCGAAAGGCGGCAAAGGACTCTGGGAACGACTCACCGCTCTGGACGAAAAACTTAAAGACGGTCACGCCCTCGCCTGCGCCGACTTATTGGGAATCGGGTCTGATCAGATTGTCGTGGGTTGGCGAGCCATGCGCCCAAAAGGTGCTCCTGGCATCAAATTATTTACGCCGACAAACCGCAACGGAACGAAATGGAGCGAACAGCTCGTCTCAGGCCCGGAAGTGGCCGTGGAGGATCTGAAGATTGCTGATATCAATGGCGACGGAAAACTCGACATCATCGCCGCCGCACGTCAGACGAAGAATCTGAAAATATTCGTGGCCAGATGAGGCACCGCTTTCCGACAACCGCACGTAAGTAATGACCTCGCCAAGAAGGCAATAGAATCAAAAAACTGACGAGTCGTCCAAATGGGAAGCAACGGCCTCTCATGGCTCTGAGAAAACACCGGTCACGACACCTCGTAGTTCGCCTTCAACCGCTCGAACCGCTGCTTCACCGGCAGCCAGAAGGATTTCCTGACAGTTTGGAGACACATTGAACCGCGTGCCAATCTTTTGGCATTCCTGCCCTAACAACTTCCATTCCTCGTTCTTGCTTCGGACAAGAACATCGAAGTCGATCACCACGAACCGAAACCGGGGGTTGGCCGGATCCGGTCCAATTGCGGCATTCAGCAACTCTTTCATTCGCGCGTGGGACACATCAAGCGGGAGGTTTGATGAAT
>CALBIE010000085.1 GCA_937893495.1 uncultured Verrucomicrobiales bacterium
AATGTAAACTATAAAGTAAACGAGTACAGGCCAGCGACTACTGAACAACAATACAACGTCGTATCATCCCTCCTTTTACGTACTAAGCTGGCGATCCGGAGTTTTCATTTCAGACGAACAACTCCGTCACCACGCGAGGCGGCTCAAAACCGGTCAATCGCTCGTCCAGTCCGCTGCGTTTGAAAAACAGTTTTTGATGATGCAGCCCCAACAGGTGGAGGATGGTCGCGTGGAAGTCGTGGACGCTGACCGGGTTCTCGACCACGGCGTGTCCGAAATCATCCGTGGTGCCGTAGCTCACGCCGCCCTTGATTCCGCCGCCGGCCATCCAGGAGGTGAATGCCTGCATGTTGTGATCGCGCCCGGTGTAAATCGTGCCCGACCTTTGCGAGGTGGGTGTGCGCCCGAATTCGCCGCCCCAGACCACCATGGTTGAATCGAGCAGTCCCCGCTGTTTCAGATCCTTGAGCAGTCCGGCCACCGGTTTGTCCGTCCGTTCGCAAACGGCACGATGGTTGTCGGCCAGATCGACGTGGCTGTCCCAAGGTTGTTCTTCGAGAAAGATCTGCACGAAACGAACGCCGCGTTCGACCAGGCGGCGTGCCAGCAGACAACGACGTCCGTAGGAATCCGTGGGCTTCTGACCGATCCCGTACATCTCGCGGGTAGATTCGCGCTCACGCGAGAGATCAAGGCTTTCGCCGGCGGATAACTGCATGCGTGCGGCCAATCCGTAGGACTCGATGCGGGCGTCAAGATTGGGTTGGTTGGGTCGCTTGCGGCGATGAATCTCATCCAATCGGTCCAGCAATCCACGGGCTGCTTCGCCAACTCGGGCGGATTGTTCGAACTGGGGTTTCAGGTTCAGTATCGGTGAACCGGTCGGGCGAAAGGGTGTTCCCTGGTAAAGGGGGGGGAGGAAGCCGGCAGTCCAATTGCGCGTGCCGTTCTTCGGCATGCCCAAAGGATCATTGAGCACGACGTAGGCAGGGAGATTGCGGTTTTCGGATCCGAGCCCATAGACCGTCCAGGCGCCCAGCGTGGGGTATCCCATGAACAAACGGCCGGACTGAATCTTGTAGAGCGCGTTGTCGTGATTCGGATGATCCGTCCACATCGAATTGACGAGGCAGATGTCATCCGACATCTCCGCGAGATGGGGCAGCACATCAGCCATCCACATGCCGGACTGGCCATGCCGGGCAAACGGATACTGCCCGCCCAACATCACGCCGATGTCTTCGGTGCTCTGATTCCCAATTCCCTCCGTGTTGCCCGGGTAGGATTTGCCGTCCATGCGATTGAGCACCGGTTTCGGATCAAAGAGATCCATCTGGCTGGGCCCGCCGTTCATGAACAGTTGGATCACCGATTTGGCCTTGGCCGGATGATGACCCTCCCGGGGATTCAGGCTGTCCGCCGCGCCGGTCTCCGAAGCAAAGGCCGATCCACCGAAGAAGTCCTCGCTCAACAGGTGCGTCAGTGCCGCTCCGAGAATGCCGTCACGGGTACGTCCAAAAAAATCGCGGCGGTTGATGGGAGGTTCGTTATGCATTTTGGTTCTCAATCGCATCGTTTCAAATTCGGGAGGCCACGGAAAGGGGTACCCCGGAATAAAACAGCCATTTACATTCTGAGCTGTTGGTACTTCCGCCTTCAGGCGGCCTGACGGGGAAACCGGCTGAAGCCGGGACTCCGAACCACCGCTGCCTCCTCACCCTGCCCTCTCCCCCGCGGGGCTGTCTGTTACCTATAAGTCTGTGGTCAGGCCGAAGCCCCTGTGGAGTGCGCCGGCTCGACGGCGCTTTGGATGCCATGGATTTGCATAAGAGCATGGAACTGTCCCATGTGCCTTCCGCCAGCCCAACCCGACCGCCTTTCGGTAGCGAACATCCGGGGAGCATAGCCTGCGGGTCGAAACAACGCGTCTGGCGCTGCGTTGCGTATCCAAAGCGGTGTCGAGCCACCGCACTCCAAAGCTGCGGCTTGAAGGCCGTATCGGCCGCTCTATATGGCATTCGGTAGCCGTTCCGATATGTGGGTAACAGACAGCTCCCATCGGGGGAGAGGGATGGGGTGAGGGGGCATTCCGGTTCACGGAAACGGATAACGGAGTCGGGAGCGCCCGTCCTGTTCGGCATTGGTGAAACAGTCGGCATCATTCAGTCGATGTAGATGAACGCGGCGGAATTCAAAAGCGTGTGGCAGTACGTTTCAAACGCCGTCTCCGAATCGCCGGACTTCCGTTCCAGCTCACGCAGCGATTCAATGCCCAACTGACGTTCCTCTTCATCCGGTGTGCGACTGATTGCGAGCCGATAAGCAGTGTCGATGAGATTCCCGGATTCCTGCTTCGCACCGGCGATCTTTCGGACCCGTTTGGCGAAAGAGGCTGAAAGCTCATGGACGCGGCTGTTATTGAGCAGCATCAAGGATTGCGGAGATATGATGGAAACACTTCGACTGACACAGTTGGGGCCCATTTCCGGATAATCAAACGTGCCCAACAGGGTCGGGATTTCCGTGCGTCGATATTGGGCGTACACGCTGCGTCGCCAATTGCCGTCCGCCGTCGGGTTCACGCTGACGAGACCCTCACGATCCACGGAAACGTCGTCGGGCGGACCACCGGATCGTGTTTCGAGTCGGCCGGAGACGAAGAGGAGTGAATCACGCAAGGCCTCCGCGTCCATGCGGCGGAGTGGCATTCGGGAAAGCAACTGGTTGCGCGGATCCAATCGGAGGTGTTCGTCCGTGGTCAGGCTGGATTGACGGTAGGTGCGTGAATTCATCATGAGACGATGCATCGCCTTGATGCTCCAGCCTTGTTTGACGAATTCACCGGCCAGCCAGTCGAGCAATTCCGGGTGGGTGGGACGTTCGCCCTGTGTGCCGAGGTTATCGAGCGTCCCGACAATGCCTTCACCAAAGTGATGCTTCCAGATTCGGTTGACCATCACTCGGGCGGTCAGCGGATTGTCAGGCGCGGTCAACCAGCGGGCAAACGCCAGACGGCGACCGGTCTTGGGCGTGCCGTTCGGAAAAGGTGGTTCAATCTCGAAAGGCGTCCGGCCATCCGTAAGTACCGCGGGAATCCCCGGTCCAACCAATCGACCGGGCTTGTTGTATTCCCCGCGACGGAGGATGTAGGTGGGCGAGGGTCGGCCCCGATCCCACAATGCGCGGAGTTCAAGGGAGGGAACGAGGCGGTCGCGGATTCGCGAAATCTCCCGCGTCAGGGCGACAATGTCGTTGCGTCGATGCAGAACGTCGGGTGGCTGTTTGGAATCCGGAATCACCTCCGCGCGTTGAAGCATCTCCACGAGGTTCCTTTGCCGCAGGCTTCGCTGATTGTCCGCCTTTTTGAACGCAACCAATGTTTCCTGGCGGTCGGTTTCTGACAACGAAGGATGGTGCAGCCGCAACGTTTCCAGGCGCAGATCGGATTCCGCCTTCTTGAGGCGGGATTCGAGTTTCTTGATCTGCGCCAACAGCGGCGGGTTGATCGATTGGTGGCGGGCCCGTTGCTCAACCGTTCCAAGTTGAATTGAACGGTCCTTGAAGCTCAGCCAGTCGTATTCATCAAACGCACCCTGCAAGGTGGCCTTCAGACGATAGTAGTCACGATGGGGGATGGGATCGTACTTGTGCGAATGGCAACGCGCACATTCCATGGTGAGCCCCATGACAGCGGAGCCCAGAACGGAAATGGCGTCGGCAATCACCCCTATTCGTTCCGGAACGAAATTCATGGTTCGCGATCCGGTCTGGTCGATGCCCATCCGGAGGAATCCCGTTGCGATGAGATTCTCCACCATTTCTTCAGTGATGACTGCGGCCTTTTCATGGTCGATCAGTTCGTCTCCCGCAAGCTGCTCCAGAAGAAAGCGATCATATCCCTTGTCCGTGTTGAACGATTTGATGACGTAGTCCCGATACTTCCATGCAACCTTCCGCACCGGATCGGACGAGACACCGCCTTCCGAATCGGCATAGCCGGCGAGGTCAAGCCAATGGCGCCCCCAACGTTCGCCGTAGCGGGGTGAATCGAGAAGATCGTCGATGAGTCGGGCAAACCAGTCCGCATCGCGCGCACCCCGCCAACGGCTCAACTCGTCAAGGGCCGGGGGGAGGCCGATCAGGTCGATGAAGGCCCGCCGGATCAGTTGGTACCGTCCGGCAGCAGGTGAAAAATCCAGCTTCCTCTCTCGTAGTTTGCGAATCACAAATGCGTCGATCGGATTCGCGGTCGGTGCATCCGTATCAGGAATCCGTATCTTGCGCGCGGGTTGGAAAGCCCAGTGCTTTCTCTCTTCGTCCGAAATCAGCGGATCACTTTCGTGCGTCGCAATATCCGGCTTGATATCCTCCTCCGGAGCGCCTGCGGCGATCCATTCACGAAATTTCCCGGTTTCTGTTGCCGTGGGGCGTTTGACGAAATACTTCAACAACTGACCCTTTGGCGGACAAAGTTGCTGCTCGATTCTCTGGATGGCGAGGCTCTCATCCGGCTTTCCGGGAACGATCGCCGGACCGGAATCGCCGCCCTTGAGCATCGCCGCCTTGTCGCGCAAATCCAGGTTTCCGCGTCGCAATTGCGGGCCGTGACACGTCGTGCAACGCAGCAGCATGATGGGAATGATGTCGTGCTGATGAAGGGGTCGCTTCGCGACGACAGGTGCGTTCTCAAAACGTGCGCCATCGAGGATCCACCGGCGTATCGTCTCGACGTGCGAGGAGGCGAGGTGCTCGCGCTTGCGCGGCATCTCGCCCTTGTGAACCAACTCATACAAAAGACTATGTTCCGTGTCGCCCGCCTTGATGACCGGACCGGACTCGCTCCCATTCAGCAATCCCTTCGCCGTGCTGAGATCCAGATTGGCCTTCCGCGTCTCGGAATTGTGACATTCGCGGCAATGTTTCTGAAGAATCGCTTGAACGCTCTCCTCGAAGATCAACAGCTCTGCCGAATCCACAACCACGCCATTGCTCAGTAAAAACATGGCGGCCATCAGTTGTCGGAACTTCGTCATCGGGAACAATGGACGAGTGAACCATCGATTCGATTGAAAAACAATGCGGCGTTTCTCAACCGCAGTAAGGCGACAGGAGCGCGGCATTCATGCCGCAGAAACGTGGCGACAGTGAAACACTTTCAGATCATCGGCCTGACATCTGGGTGGCGTGAGCCTCTGCGGGCTGAAGGCCCGCGTTCCGGCCATCGGCGGCTACAGAGTCCTTTCGGTCTCGAAGTTCGCTGTCCGGTTGACATTCTGCTCCGATTCACTTACTCCCAAGTTATTCCATGAGAACAAACATTCTTTCGCGGGCTGGCGTTACCCTGTTGCTGGCTGCCGCTTCATTTCCAGTGCACCAAATCAACGCGGCCAAGGGCAGGCTTGTGGACTCCACCGCATTGCCTGGCGTGCGCGGCGGACTGGTGGTGCAACTGGGCGCTGCGGAGACGGATCTCGCTGCGACGCTCAGTCGCACGGGCCGATACATCGTCAATGTGCTCGACGATGATTCCATGCGCGTGACTGCTGCTCGCGAGCAGTTGCGGAAGAATGGCTTTTACGGACTCGTGTCCGTGGAGCGGATTCCGGAGACGTCGCGATTGCCCTACACGGAAAACCTGGTGAATGCGATTCTCGTGACGGGCCTGTCGGTTTCTCCGGCGGAGATTTACCGCGCGTTGACCCCGTTGGGAATCGTGATTGTCGCGAACCCGAAATTGCTGAGGCGTCAACAGTTGAAGGAGGCGCGCTTCGAGGCGATTGCGGAAATCACGTTGAGCGATGGACGCAAGTGTTTTGGTGCGCAGAAACCGTGGCCGAAAGAAATGGATTCGTGGTCGCATCCGCGACACGCAGCCGACGGCAACGCGGTCTCGCACGATTCGCTTGTGGGCCCCCCTGAACGCGTTCGCTGGGTGGCGGCCGCGACGGATGAGGTGGAGGGAATGGTGACGGCTGGCGGTCGAAATTTTTACGGCGGCCTGTTGGCGCGCGACAGTTTCAACGGACTGCGGTTGTGGCATCATAATCTCCAGAAGGCTGAACATAACGCCGGCAACTTCACGCTCCCGCGTCTTTCCAGCAGTCAGGCGCGACCGATTGCGTCGGTCGATCAAATCTTCGCCATTGTGAAGGACAAACTGGTCGCCCTCGATTCGCGGACGGGAGCGGTGGTGCGCGAATTCGGCGGACTGTTCCGGCCGCGCGACGTGGCGCATCACGAAAACTTTCTCGTGGCTGCCGACGAAAATTCTGTTCGCGCTTTCGACACCGGAACGGGACGCGAACTGTGGAACTTCAAGGCGGGCGAAGCGAAGAACCTCGTGGTCGGGTATGGATTGGTGACGTTGATTCACGGCCGCGCGAAGCGGGGTGAAAAACTGGAGGCAACGGCCATTGACCTGGCGACGGGCACCGTGAAATGGCGGCTCGCGGATTCCGACTGGCTGCCTCATGTGTCGCGGACGGTTTTGCAGAAGGATCAACTCGCGTTCGAGATTTCCTCGTTGAACGACAACGACGGAGGAAATGAGTTGCGGATTGTTTCCGCACAGACGGGCAAGCCGCTCTGGGAAAAGGCGTATCCGCCGGGAATGAATCATCGGCGTCAGGCGCGGGCGATGTATCTCGACGGCAGCCTTTGGATTCTGCATGGCGGAAAGACGAATGTGGTGGACAAGAAAAACATCACGCGCCTGCCCGTGCAGGTGTCTTCACTGGACCCGGTCACCGGCAGGACACTCGTCACGCACAACGCCGGCCTGTCGCATTGTTTTCCACCGGTGGCGACGCCGAATTTCATGCTTGCGGGCACAATGGACATGACCGACCTCAAGTCCGGCAACCTGGTCGCCAATCGCATCACCAAGGCGAATTGTTCAACCGAAAACGGCTGGGTGCCGGCCAATGGACTGATTTATACGACCCCGAAACATTGCACCTGCTGGCCGATGCTGCGCGGTTTCGTGTCGATGGCGCCGCGCGGTCCGGACGATGCCAACAACCTGCTTCCGCTGGAGCAGATCAAGTTCAGGCTGGAGAAAGGCACCGCGAAAGTCGACCCGGCCGCACCCAAGCCAACTGCATCCGATTGGCCGCTGTATCGGCATGACCAGTGGCGCAGCGGCAGCTCGACCGCCGCCGGTCCGAAGCAGCTCGATTCAATCTGGTCGGTGCAACTCGCGACGGGCGCCGAAGTCGCCGCCTTCAGCAAGGAACCGGGCGGCCCCATCCTGCACGACTGGCGGGAGAATCCGATTATCAAGGGACCGTTGAGCGCGCCGACCATTGCCAACGGACTCGTTTATGTCGCGCGCGGCAACGCCCACGAAGTCATCGCGCTCGCTGCCGAAACCGGCAAGGTGCGTTGGCGTTTCACGGCCAATGGTCGGGTGGACACGCCGCCGACAATTCATCGCGGCTTGTGTCTGTTCGGTTCCAGCGCCGGTTCCGTGTATGCACTGCGAGCTGACACGGGCGAATTGGTCTGGCGATTGCAGGCCGCACCGACGAACGAACGCATCGTCGCGTATGGCCAGGTTGAATCGCCTTGGCCGGTTCCGGGTGCCGTGCTGATTATTGACGACGTCGCCTACTTTGCCGCCGGGCGGCAACCGCTCGCGGACGGCGGAATCCTGGTGTTCGCGATTGATCCCATGACCGGCGAACGCCATTGGATTCACCGTATTGATTCCATGCCGCAAAAAGGCGATTACGAGAATTCCGGGCTCGAGTTTGATCCGTTCGACATCCTGCATCAGGAAGGTGACAACATCGCCCTGTCGCGGTGGTTGATTTCGCGGGACGGAAAGAAGATGGAAGTGGACAAGTGGAACGCCTTTGCGCAGGTCAACACCGGCGGCGGTTCGGCATTCGTGCCGCGCGGTTCGTGGAATTACGGCGCGCGGCATGTGCATCGCTTTGCCGGAGAGGCGCGCCGTCGCCCGTTGGCGGTATTCCGCGACAAGACGGTGTTCAGTTCGCTCAACGGAACGACGGAACTGTTCCGACGCGATTTCAGTCTCGAGGATGGCGAGAAATTCAGCAGCAAATGGATTACCGGTTGGGCGGCCTCGGGCGAGGCGCGCAAGGGTGGTAAACCCTATCGCACCTATCGGCTCGCGGAGAAGGCGAGTTGGAAGACAGACCAGTTCACGCCCGGCGATGAAAAGTCGAAAGCCAAGAAATACGGAACCCAGCTCTTCAATGATCTGCACGCAATGGCACTGGCCGGCGATGATCGGTTGTTCGTCGCCCACAAGGATGGTCGGCTGAAAAGCATCTCCACCAAGGACGGCAAGGTGCTGGCCGAGACGAGCGTTTCACAACCCGCATGGGACGGCATGGCGGTTGCCGGACAGCGGTTGTATCTCACCACGCAGACGGGGGAATTGATTTGCCTGGGAGATCGCGGGGCGGAGTGATTTTTGGGGAGCACGCCCGCCTCGGGCGTTGTCCCTGGCGCCCTCGCCAGGGACATCGGAAGCGGGTCGCTTTGTGGAGCCGCCGGGTATTCCTGTCATACGGGTAAGGACTTGCGCCAGCCTCAAGGGGTTTGCGCGAGGGCGCGAAAACCAACGCCCGAGGCGGGCGAGCTCCCCTTTGCTTGCTGCTGCGCCGAGCCAATCGGAGTCCATTCGCGTCAATTCGTGTGATTCGCGGGCCATCCTCTCCGCCCGCCTGATGGCGCGGTTTACTTGATCTCCGGCAAACCACTCAGAGGAGGAAGTCCTGTCGCCGTGTCGGCCGCCTTCCTGACCGCACCGCCCCAATCATTGGCGATGAGCAGATCCACACCGGGATTCTGCTCCTTCACCTGACACGAGCAGGAACCGACAAGGAATGAACATGCCTCCGCAACGGTTTCGCGATTGATCCCCTTGCCGACAAGCGCATAGAGCGCGCGCCCGCGCCCGAAGACCGGGAACGCCATTGGCTGCTTCAGGTCTTTGAGGTCTGCCTCCGTGCCAAGCAGTTGCTGAATGAACACCTGTTCCTTTGGATCCTTACGCGACAAACGGATGATCGAAAATTTTACACTCAACGCCTTTTGATCGACCGAAATCAATCCCTGTTCCGCATCCAGCGGATCCGGTTTTGGAATCTTGAGGATGGATTCGAGGCGCTTGAGTTGACTGGTCAATTCCGTGTGCGCGGCGTTGTCGGCGGTCGCGTCACCGGTGTCGAGAAACACCCAGGTGGCGCTGTCGCCCTTGATGATGCGTTTGGCAAGTTCGCCGCGCGCGGGTGAAGTGAGGACGGCCTTGACCGTCGCAGCGTTCAGCGGACCGGACCAAACGTCCACCGGAATGCGCGTGCCCAGCGGATAACGAATCACGAGCCGAGGCATCGGGCCCGCATCGGGCGCTGGACGCTCGCCGATGTCCACCCGCTGCAGCTTGACGTTGGCGGACAATTTGCCGGCGGCGCCCTTTTCGGTGAAGTCCCGCAGAATGGCTTCCTGCGCCGTTGTAAGTGGACCGCGATGATAAACAATCGCCTGATACGCGTCCGCCGGCCAGTTTTCGAGAGCGTAGCGAAACACCGGCACGGAACAGGCCGTGATGGTGGCTACACTGACGAGAAACGCCAGGGCAGAGGCGACGGTTTTGGATCTTGCGGGATAAAGGTGAATGTTCATTCGTGCGAAGTTTCCGTTATAACCCTGACGACCGGGGCGGGCAAGTGTTCAACCGCGGCGGATGAGTCTCCGTTTTCGGAATGCGCCGGCTCGACGGTGCCTTGGTATCCGAGCCTTCCCTGCACCCTATCCCTTTCCATGAAACGTTTCGAATCGTGTCCCACGGGTGGCAAGGCCGACCCACGGATGCCGATTCAGATCCGGTTTTGTTCACATCCGTGGGACGGCCTTGCCACCCGTGGGGGATCTCGGGCGGTTCACGGCTGGTGAGCAGGTCCGAAAGGAAAAGGATAATCTCCATGAACCGGGACGCACCTTGTTCGCACGGTCTTGAATCAAACCCGATGACACCGCGTCGGTGATGCGATACTTTCACGCGTTCAACGACCGAAGAATCCGGCTTATGCTGAAATCAATTGCCGTCCGATGTTTACGGGTATGTCTGCTGATCGAGAGTCTGTCGCTCGGCGCGGTTCAATTGAGCCAAGCCACTGATTGGCCGATGTGGCGTTATGACGCCAATCGAAGCGCGGCGTCGCCCGAGACGTTGCCGGATCGATTGCAGCTTCAATGGACACTTCAGTTTTCACAACGCGAACAGGTCTGGGATGATCCGTTGAACCATGATTTGATGCCGTATGATCGTCTGCTCGAACCCATCGTAATGGGTGGGCGGATGTTTGTAGCCTTCAACGACACCGACAAAATCGTGGCGTTCGATACCCGGGATGGAAGCGAACTTTGGCGATTCTATACCGATGGTCCGGTCCGCCTTCCGCCCGTGGGTGTCGGCGCGAAGGTCTATGCGACGAGCGACGATGGATTCCTGTATTGCCTCGATGCCGCGACGGGGAAACTCGTTTGGAAATTTCGTGGCGGCCCTTCGGCGCGCAAGGTGCTGGGGAACAAGCGGGTCATCTCGGCGTGGCCGGCGCGAGGCGGGCCGGTGATTCGGGATGGATTGATTTATTTCGCGGCAAGCATCTGGCCGTTCATGGGGACGTTCATTTATGCGCTCGACGCGGAGACGGGCAAGGTCCGCTGGGCCAACGACAGCACCGGTGCGCAATACATCAAGCAACCCCACAGCGCTCCGTCGTTCGCTGGAGTCGCGCCGCAGGGGGCGTTCGTCGCCACGGCGGATTATCTGCTCATTCCCGGCGGGCGTTCAGTGCCAGCGGCATTTGATCGGAAGACGGGAGCCCTTCGGCATTTCGAGATCAACGCCGGTGGCAAAGGCGTCGGCGGTTCGGTGGTGCTGGCGAACGAATCCGAGTTTTTCGTTCACACCCGCTATCGCGGCGTGCGTTCGTTTGATCTGGCGACCGGGAAAAAGGGTTCCTTCACCTGTAACGAACCGGTGTTGACCGACGAGTTCATCTACGCGGCGGGTGTTGGCAAAGGCGGCCAGCCGAGGATTCAGGCGTTTACTTCTGCGAAGAAACCGGCGTGGGAGATTGCGGCCGATGGCGGCGGAGATCTGCTCAAAGCCGGCGATCGTTTGTATGCGGCGGGCACGAACTCGATTCAGGCAATCGATCTGCCGAAAGGAAAAAACGCGGCGCGAATCGCTTGGTCGTTGCCGGTGTCCGGCGAGGTGCAGCGTTTGTTGGCGGCCAATGGCCGATTGTTCGCAGTGAC
>CALBIE010000086.1 GCA_937893495.1 uncultured Verrucomicrobiales bacterium
TTATTCGCTGCCGGAGTCCCGCACGATTGATTCCGACCAGAGTCGTCTCATTGGCGGGCAACGGTTTAAGCCGGCTGCAAGCCGGCGCTCCGTCATTCGGTTCATGGGAAGGGAGAAGAGACAACGACAAACGCACACCCGCAAAGATTGCCCAATGCTCGGCAAAACATTTCTACATGAAACAAACATAGTCTTATCTAACTTTTTTAATTGACTCAATCTTTGCTTCCGCTACTTTCTCGAGTCGATAAGGGCAAACCGCCATTGTCCATCGCAACAACTTAAACTGAAGATGACCACGCATTTGAAATCGAAGTTCACCCTCCTCTCCCTTGCGGCCGGGGCTCTCATTGGAATCACCCATCCGATTCAGGGTGCCGGAAAAATCAAGGTGGTCGCCACTGTCTCCATGGTGGCGGACCTCGTCAAACAGGTCGGCGGCGACCGCGTGGAAGTGAGCGGACTGATGGGACCGGGCGTCGATCCGCACCTTTACAAGGCCACCGCCTCGGACGTTATCCGACTGCGCCGCGCGGAGGTGATTTTCTACAACGGCCTGCTGTTGGAGGGAAAAATGCAGGATGTCCTCACCAGTTTTGCCCGCACGAAAAAGTACGTGTACGCCGTCACGGAAACCGTGCCACAGAATCGTCTGATCGAACCGCCGGAATTCAAGGGTCATCACGATCCGCATGTGTGGTTCGACGTCACGATCTGGTCGAAGTGCGTCGATTCAGTTGTGACGGGACTGAGCGAGTATTCGCAAAAGGATGCGGCCTGGTTCGCAAAGCAAGGCCGACAGGCAAAGGCGAACCTGACCAAACTGCACCAATGGGCGCTCGACCGGGCGAACGAACTTCCAAAAGAGAAGCGCATCCTCGTCACGAGTCACGACGCCTACAATTACTTCGGTCGCGCGTATGGCTTTCAAGTCGTCGGGCTGCAAGGCATCTCCACGGTCACGGAAGCCGGTCTGGCGGACATGGCCAAGCTGGTGGACTTCATCAAGCAGAAAAAGGTGCAGGCCATTTTCGTGGAATCGAGCGTCTCGCCCGCGGCCATTCAGCGCATCAGCCGCGATGCCGGCGTGAAGATCGGCGGCGAATTGTTCTCCGACGCCATGGGCACGCCGGGCCAGATGGAACACGGCTACGACGTCGGCACGTATGAGGGAATGATCAAGCACAACCTCAACACCATCGTCAATGCGCTCAAGTAGATTCACACTTTCGCGGATTGAACGAATGAACCCGGCTGGAGCGCCGATTTCCAAATCGGCACGAGTTTCGAGACACTCTCAACATGCCGGTTTGGAAATCGGCGGTCCGGCGCGTGGGGAGCGACGGCCCATTCTCCACGACGGTACTGCCGCGACGGATGTTTGTTATGAATTGAGGCACTCATTCTGCTTACGGTTCGCAACCGGCATGATGGGCGTTGGTCTTGCCGTGTTTGCCACGATGCCGACCGCAGCTGAAGAAGTCCCTGTTGCCGCCGCGGCTTCGCGCGATGCCCTCATTGAAACCGGCCGGGAATCCGACCATCTCACCGGTGATTGGAATGGTTTTCGCACCCGACTCGTCGATCGCGGCGTCCATTTCCAATTCGGCTACATCGGCGAGACAATGTCGAACGTCTCCGGCGGATTGCGCGGTGGCACGAGCTACAACGGCCTCGGAGAAATGGCGGTGAACCTCGACCTGCACCAAATCAACAATGCCTGGCCGGAACTGCTCATCCGCGCGTCCTCGCTCTGGTTGCACGGCGACAGTCCGTCCGGCCAACGCGTGGGCGACACCCAGGCGTTAAGCAACATTGACGCGTATGACAGCATCCGTCTTTACGAACTGTGGGTCGAACGATCCTTCGCAACCGATCGCCTGAATGTCCGCGCTGGTTTGCTGTTGGCGGACGCCGAATTTACGGGAACGGAATACGGTGGCGTGTTCTTCAACAGCGCCTTCGGCTGGCCGCAATGGGTTTCCGCCAACGCGATCAACACGGGGCCGGCATTCTTCGTGGCCGCGCCGGGCATTCGGCTGCGTTACGTCATCAATCCGGCGACGTATATTCAGGCGGCGGTTTACGATGGCGATTCCTTCGACGATCCCGCCGGTGGCAATCCGCGCAAGAACGCCAACGGCACGCGCGTGCATTTCAGCACGGATCAGGGAACGTTTTCGATGTATGAACTCGGACATCGAATCAATCAAGGCAAAGGCGCCACCGGGTTGCCGGGCACTTATAAAGTCGGCGCATGGTTGCACAATGGTCGGTTCGCGGACACGGTCGTCGCCGGCGTGACGCACAACAACAACTACGGCGGTTACTTTGCCGGCGAGCAGAAAGTGTGGCGCGAGGAAGGCGACCAGGGACTCGGCGTGTTCCTGCGCGCGGGCTGGACGCCGAGGGAGCGCAGCGCGTTTGAGTTCGCCACCGACTTCGGACTGAACTATGTCGGACTGATTCCGAATCGGAATGAAGACACCGTGGGCATCGGCGTCGCCTACGCGCAGGCCAGTCAACCGGTCACGGCGGATTATGAAGTGGTGCTCGAAATCACCTACGCTTTTCAGGTGCGCTCCGGTCTTTCAATACAACCGTCGCTGCAACAGGTCTTCAACCCCGGCGCGCCGACGAAAGTGCCGGATGCAACAGTGCTCGCTTTGCGCGCCAACCTGACGTTTTGAATTTCCCAAGAATTGAACAACCACCAATGGACACGAATCAATAATCTGGCTTGAACGCAAGAAACCGGTCGGAATGAAACTCCAAACCCCAATTTTCAAAATCCAAAGAAGCCACAAGTTTCAAGCTCCAGCCAAACCCACTTTCCGCTGCCATAGAGCCGCGTTTGAAGTCTGCAATTTGAAACTTGTTTGGAGTTTGGATTCTGAAACCTGGAATTTCTTCCCGCCAATTCGACTTGTGTCCTTTCGTGATTGAAAAACCCTGATATGTCCGACGATTCAATACAACCCATACCCCTTGAGATACACGACCTCACCGTTTCGTATCACAAGAAACCCGTGCTCTGGGGGATTGACCTCGAGGTACCGAAGGGAAAACTGATCGGCATCGTCGGCCCCAATGGCGCGGGCAAATCCACCTTGATCAAGGCCGCGATGGGATTGATGCCGCTCAACAGCGGTTGGGTGAAGGTTTTCGGCGAACCGGTCAAAAAAAATCTCAAGCGCGTCGGCTATGTGCCGCAACGCGAATCGGTCGATTGGGATTTTCCGGTCAGCGTGATGGACGTCGTGTTGATGGGCCGCTACGGCAAACTCGGTCTGCTCAAACGCCCGTCAAAAATCGACCACGACAATGCGCGGGAATGCCTCGAAAAGGTCAAGATGCTCCCCTACGCGAACCGGCAGATTTCGAACCTCAGCGGCGGCCAGCAGCAACGGGTGTTTCTCGCGCGCGCCTTGGCGCAGGAGAGCGATTTGTATTTCATGGACGAACCCTTTTCCGGCGTGGATGCGGCGACGGAAGCCGCCATCATCGACCTGCTGCATGAGTTGAAGGAGATGGGCAAGACCCTCATGGTGGTGCATCACGATTTGCCGACCGCGCGCAACTACTTCGACATGCTCCTGTTGCTGAACATGCGTGTCGTCGCGTTTGGCCCGACGAAAGACGTGTTCAACAATGAGCTGCTGCAGAAGACTTATGGCGGGCGATTGACCATTTTGTCAGAAGTCGCTGAGGCCGTGAGGCAGACGCCGTAGGGAGTTGGTGATGAGTGATGAGTGATGAGTGATGAGTGAGAAGACCGGAAATGAAAGCGCAACTTACCGATGCAAAGCGAAAGGCGGATTCATATTGTCGGCTGGCATCAGATGCCGACCACAGTGTAATGAGAGAAAGCAAGCAACCATCCCGCTAACCAACCATGAGTGAGAGGATGCCAATCAAAGCAGACAGCCGACTTCCGAACAACAGCTCGCGCCCCCGCGCCAGCCACTTCTCACTTCTCACGTCTCACTCTTCACTCCCAACCGTCCTGCTTTCCTCTTTCCTCTTCCTGCTATCCTCTTCAGCATTGCACGCCGCCCGCATCGGCGACATGTCCGACACGTCCGTCTGGGAACAGGCGGTGCGTTTTTTCACATTCCAGGATCCCGCCGTGCGATTCGCGCTGCTTGGCTCGATGCTACTCGGGATTTCCTGCGGATTGCTGGGGAGTTTCATCGTCGTCCGCAAGATGGCGCTGTTCGGAGACGCGCTTTCGCACGCTGTGTTACCCGGCGTTGCGCTGGGGTTTCTCTGGAACATGACCAAGGATCCCATCGCCATCTTCATCGGCGCAACCCTGGCCGGATTGCTCGGTGCCGCAGCGGTGCATTTGATTCGCAGCACGACGCGATTGAAGGAGGACACGGCGCTCGGTCTCGTGCTGGCGTCGTTTTTCGCCGTCGGCATCTGCCTCGTGACCATGATTCAGCGCCTGCCCACCGGGAACAAAAGCGGCATCGACAAGTTTCTCTTCGGACAAGCCGCCGCCATCAGTTCCGGCGACGTGAAGCTCATGGCGATGGTGACCGTCATGGCCATCGTCATCATCGCTCTCTTTTACAAGGAATTCCTGCTGACGAGTTTCGACGTTCAGTTCGCCCGCGTCTCCGGTTTCCCGGCGCAGGTCATTCACTACACGCTCATGCTGATGCTGGCTTTCGCGGTCGTTACCGCATTGCAGGCGGTCGGCGTCGTCCTGGTGTCCGCGATGCTGATTACACCGGCGGCGGCGGCCTATCTGCTCACCGACAAGATGCATCGCATGTTGATCCTCTCAGCCGTATTCGGTTTGTTGTCCGGCGCATTGGGGGCATTTCTGTCTTTCCTCGGCAACAATCTCCCGACCGGACCGTTCATGGTCATCGCGGCTACAACGGTGTTTGCCGCCGCGTTTTTCTTCGGTCCACGCCACGGCGTTCTGGCCCGTTGGTGGAAACATCGTTCCCGCTCGGCTCGCGTGAAGCGGGAGAACACGCTCAAGGCGATCTACCATGTCCTCGAATCGCGCGACTTCGATGGCGAAGGCGTGACCCTGCTGGAAATCGCCAATCGCCGGCGCGAAACCCTGGAAGAAGCCACAGAACAGGCGACGACATTGACCCAAAATGCCCTCGCAACCGTCACTGCCGGCGGTGGCGTTTTTCTGACGCCCGAGGGATGGTCGCGCGCCTGCGAAATCGTCCGCAATCATCGCCTGTG
This sequence comes from uncultured Verrucomicrobiales bacterium, assembly GCA_937893495.1. Lineage (GTDB taxonomy): Bacteria > Verrucomicrobiota > Verrucomicrobiia > Limisphaerales > JAYPXF01 > CALBIE01. Next base: position 5,218 of record CALBIE010000086.1, read on the forward strand.
GGAACTCTACCTCACCAACGAGGCCGACATCGCGGCTGATCATGTGCATGAGGACGCCGAGGAAATCGAGCACGTGCTCGGCGAGGAAGTCGTGCGCGAACTCGAACGCAAGCTGCAGTATGCCCGCAAAGATCCGCACGGCAAACCGATTCCCGGCCTGTCGGATATTCGGCGAGGAACGGGCTTTCGTCGGCGCGAGGATTTGATCGGATATGGACCGTCACTATGAGTAAGCGGTGAAAGGTGAGACGTAAAATGCGCCGCTACGGCCGGTTGCAAGAATGGAAACCAATCGCAAAATGAGCAGAAACCCAATCGTAAAAAGCTTCCGCGAACTTGGGGTTTACAAACAAAACCGGGCCGCCTCGCTGAGGCTCTACGACCGCACCAAAGTTTTCCCCAAGGCGGAGCAGTTCGCGCTGACCGATCAAGTGCGGCGAGCCTCTCGCGCGGTCGGCGCAATGATTGCCGAGGCGTGGGGACGCCGCCGCTATCGAAACGTATTTGTTAACAAGATCGACGAAGCTCTGGGAGAATCAAATGAAGTTCGCGCATGGCTGGATTCCGCAGTTGATTGCGGCATGCTCAAGCCGGCTGAATACGAGGAGTTTGATTCCGCTTACGAGTCCATCGGCGCGAAGCTTTCGCGAATGATCGACGCCGCTGACTCGTTCTGCAAAAACGCCGCCGATACGGACTACCGTCAGCACTGACCCGAGCCTCACCAGACTTTTCACTTTTCACCTCTTACATCTCACCATTGACAACCATGGACGCACTCATCCCAACCTTTGACGCACACCGCGTGTTCATCGCACCGTGGACGACGGACCTGCCGAGCTATGGCTGGATCATGCTGATGGGCTTCCTCGTCACGACGGCGTGCGGGTTGGTTGGCAACTATCTCATCCTCCGGCGCATGGCCCTGGTGGGGGACGCCATCAGTCACAGCATCCTGCCGGGAATTGCGATTGCTTTCCTCCTCTCCAACAGCCGCAGATCAACCCCGATGTTTCTCGGCGCGCTTTTCGCCGGAATTACCACGACCATTATCATCGAGACGATTCACAAGCGTTCGCGCGTGAAACAGGACGCCGCCATCGGCATCGCCTTCACGAGTTTGTTTGCCATTGGCGTGATCCTGATCAGCGTCTTCGCAAGCAAAGTGGACTTGGATCAGGAATGCGTACTTTATGGCGAAATCGCCTTCATTCCCCTCGAAGAATTCGTGAAGATCGCCGGACAGGAAATCGGTCCCCTGCCCGTCGTTCGCATGGGCATCGTCGCGCTCATCACCATCGCGCTCATCCTCCTGTTCTATAAAGAGCTGCTGGTCAGTTCGTTCGATTCCGGACTATCCGTATCCCTCGGCATCAACGCAGCGATCGTTCACTACGCCCTGATGTCAATGTTGTCCGTCGTGGTCGTCAGCGCGTTCGAATCGGTCGGCGCAATTCTCGTCATTGCCATGCTGATTCTCCCCGGCGCAACCGCATCACTCCTGTCACAGCGACTGCCCGTCATTCACTGGCTGACCGTGCTTCACGCCGGCCTGAGTTCAATACTCGGCGT
>CALBIE010000087.1 GCA_937893495.1 uncultured Verrucomicrobiales bacterium
TCTGTTCCCCAAATTAAACATCGCGATAAGATCCCCTTGGTCGGCTGCTTTCTTGTACCACTCAATCGCCTTGCCATCGTCACGTTTCACACCACGCCCGTAGAAATACATGGTGCCCAGGTTCACCTGGGCATCCGGGTCTCCTTCGGCAGCAGCTTTCTGAAACAGTTTCAACGCCGTCTCGAAATCCTTTTCGACCCCCAATCCTTCCGAATACATGTAGCCAAGGTTTGATTCGGCTACAGTCAGGCCCTGCGCCGCCGCCTTCTTGTACCATTCAACCGCCGTCGCCTCGTTCTTCTCAACTCCCAGTCCTTCTGTATAGAGGTTTCCCAGATTGTTCTGGGCCACGGCATTCCGCTGTTCGGCCGCCATCCGGTACCACCTGGCGGCCTTGGCATGGTCCTCTCTCACCAATTTGCCCGTGTCATAAAGCCTGCCAAGGGTGACCTGCGCCTTGACGTCCCCGGCATTGGCCGCCTTTTCGAGCTGGTCAATGGTCTGGGTGACCTTGAAGTTCAGTTCCGCCGGTAGAAATTTCTTGAAGCCGGTATCACCCACCTTGGCAGACGCCGTTGCTGCAAAAAGCAGCAACACCATCCATTGCCCAACAAACCGAATTATCTTCTTCATAAATACCTCCGGGATTGGTTTCTTGCCGAAGTAACCCACGAAGCCCCCGGAATGGCAATCCGGATTTTCGCGGGCGATTCCGCCATGGGGAGCACAGCCGGCTCGGCTGTGAAGCCCGGCGGCTCGCCGGGCGGGTTCCGGTTCGAATCGGCGACCGGGCCGGTCGCCGGCACAGGCCAGCGGCCTATGCTCCCCGTTTATCCGCATCACCACGGCAGTTCGCCCGGTGTGGTCACTCCGGGCCTACACGCTGTGAGCCGGATCCCCTGACCCGGCGCTCGCGGTGATTCCCAATTCGATCCGTTCGGAGTCCCGCCTTCAGGCGGTCCGTGAGAGAAGCCGGCTAAAGCCGGGACTCCGAACGGCCGGCGGTACCTGTCCCGATGTCAAAACCAGAATCGTGGTTGCTTCCCGCGCGCTCTCCATGAACCCAGTAGCAGCCGACGTAAGGAGGCTCAAACAATTTCTGGCAATTGATGTCAGAGCCTCCTTACGTCAGCTCGCCGGGCGAGTATCGAAATGAATCGGCGACCGAGCCGGTCGCCGGCACAGGCCAGCGGCCTATGCTCCCCGTTTATCCGCGCAAGCGCGGTTAAAGCCAGTTCCGCATCAGGATGCTATTTCGTTCGAAACGCATCGGTGCGAACAATCCCATTTATCAAACTGCGCAACGTCTTGCCGTTCTTCTTCATTTCCTGAACGAGCGAATCCAAGGTTGGTTCGTCCGTTGGCTCAATCGTACGCCCCAGCGCATAGATAAACATCTTTTCCGCAAGTCCGCGAAGAAAACGATCGTCCTGATTCGCCAGGGCGCGCTTGAATTCAAAGATATCCTTGAACGGCCGACCGTTCGGCAGCGTTCCGCTCGCGTCAATCGCCGGGGCATTGTTCCGCCACATGAACTCGTCTTCGCCGTCCTGCACATCGCGCCACGCGCCAACCACGTTGAAGTTCTCCAGGGCGAGTCCATACGGGTCCAGGCGCTTGTGACAATTCGCGCACGCCTCAATCTCCTGATGGCCGATGAGTCGTTCGCGGACAGTCAGCCGTTTGCCTCGCACATTGGGCTCCACCTCGCCGGCATTGGGCGGCGGCGGATCCGGCGGATCGTTGAACAACACGTCCAACAGATATTTGCCACGCTCAACCGGTTTGGTGCGATTGCCGTCGCTGCCCCATTTGTGAAAACCCGCCATTCCCAACAAACCGCCCCGTGGCGAATCGGCGGAAAAGAGGACACGCTGAAACTCTTCGCCGATGACACCCTTGATGCCGTAATAGCTCGCGAGCCGTTCGTTGGCCATTGTCCAGTCGCAGTTGAGCAGGCTCGTAACAGGCAAATCCTTCCGCAACAACTCGCGGAACACCGCCAATGGTTCCTGCTTCAAATCCTCGCCCAACCCGGCGAACTGATTGGCGTAGTAATCCCGATACAATCGCGCATCCGGAATGAACCGGTCGAACTCCGCAACCTTCAGCCACTGCGCGGCGAACTGGTTCACCAACGCCTCGGACCGCTTGTTTTCCAGCATGGCATCCACCATCGCGGAGACCCGGGCATCAGTGGACAACCGCCCTGCCCTTGCCCCGACCATCAACGCCTCGTCCGGCATGCTGCTCCACAGGAAATAGGACAGCCGGGACGCCATCTCGTAATCGGTCAATCGTCGTGGCGCGGCGGGCGCCGAGGGCTCAATCACATAAAGAAATGCCGGCGAACAGAGCATCGTGACGAGACCGGATTTGACCGCTTCCTCAAACTGAACACCACGCTGCAAATCCGTCCGCACGACGCTCATCACCGTTTCAACTTCGGATGGCTCAACCGGCCGCCGATACGCGCGTGGCAGCAGTTCCTCAAATATCTCGCGCGCGTAGGACTCGTTCGCCAGTTCCGGTTTTCGTCCTTTGAAGAAAATCTTCCCCAAGCTCACGGGCGGCCATGGCCCCTGCAACGGGCCTTCAATCTCGATGTAGTCCAGATACAGGCGAGGCAGGTTCTTTGTGCTGAGGGTGTTCGTATTCGGGCGACCGATGCTGCTCCAGCCCTCGGCTCGACCCCGGGCCTGCAACGAAATCGTCGTGGAAAAATCCCCGGCCTGGCCAGCCTTCCTCGCCTCCTCGTTCATGGTGATACCAAGGCGATAATTGTCGTTGAACCGTGTTCCATTCACGATACTTACGCCGATCTCCTGACCACCATCGGGAATGAATGCGCGTACAATCTCGTAAATCTTGGGACTGTCCGGCGTCGCATCGATCTTGAATTTCCCCAGTTCCCCGTCGCCACCCCGCTTGACGGACATATAGACCGGTTCGCCGTCCGCTCCCGGTCGTGCCGCAGCGCGAATACGAATCGCGTATTCACCGCGCACGGGAATCATCTTGTTGTTGTACGGGTGCAACAATTGCGCGAACGACCGTGCGTCACTTTCCATGATCACCATGAAATCCCCGTCAAACTCCGTCGAACGCCTTTCAGCAATATAGCGGAAGGCACCCGTGCTTCGGGTGTCCTCATATTCAAACCGAATCCGCCGACTCGGCACGGTCGGCGGCCGCAGCGGAACCGCCCGATTGGCGATGAACTCGGCCGTGCGGTAGTAGGCATCCATCAGCGACGGATCCAGCAGCAGCCCCTTGCTCACCTT
>CALBIE010000088.1 GCA_937893495.1 uncultured Verrucomicrobiales bacterium
ACCAAGAGCCAGGAAGCGATCCGTATTGGGGCGAGGCGGACGCGCCTCAACCGTATCTCCAAATCCGAGCCACTCCCTTTTTCAGGCAGGCTCTGACAATCCGGTTGATAGCCAGTTTCTGTTTTATGCGCATGATTCCGGATGATGTGCCCGAGGCGTTCAATTCTCGGATGAATCAACTGGCCGTGAGCCCGGCGATTCGCTCCATAACCCCCGTAGCAGCCGACGTGAGAAGGCTCTGACATTCTGAGTCCGAACGGTAATGAGCCTCCTTACGTCGGCTGCTACGATTCGGAGTATCGGCAAATGGGGTGACCCGCCCACTGGCAGATTTCACACTTGGGCGAAGCGCGACGACGTAGCGCAGGCCTCCGAGCCTGCTGTATCGCAGGTTTCCAAACCTGCAGGTCATTCAATAGCAATCCCGGCCATGAACACTCTGCGAATTACGAAATCCGCGATTGGCTCCGCGGCGTGGCCACGTTTTCAAGTGTGAAGTAATCGGGTTGGCAGCGGTATTGGCGCCGTCCCAGCCGAATTCCTTGACTCCTTCAAATCGTCGCTCAACCTCGCATCGTGCGCTCCTTCCTGATGATTCTTCTGATCGCTTTGATCTTTTTCGAATCATCCTGGCCCACCCGCGCAGTCGATAAAACCGTTTCGCCCGAAGCAATCTAATCCTCTGGCACCAGAGTCATCGCTCCGTGGAAGTGTTTTTTCCGAGCGCCTATTTCGCTCCTACATAAGACCAATCGGCAATTGAATTCCCAAGTTCGAGAGACGCTTACGGACGATTGAATTACGGCTTGCCTTTCAACCTTCAGGACTCACCCGTTTACGAAAGTTCTGCTTGCCGACCAATAATGACAACCGGGTTTCATTTCAATTTTTGGATTTCTTGTCGGCGAGCCCGAATGCCTGTTCCAGAATCGCGCGTTCGGTGGAGGTCAAGTCGAGCAGGATGCCCGGCTCCTTGCCGCCGGCTTTGACGAAGTTGACGCCGGTGCGCAGCAGACGGACAGCGAGGCCAAGGTCGGCCACGCTCTCCGCCGCCTGCTCCCAGGCCAGGGCCCACCCCTCAAGGTTGTCCGTGGACGGGTGGGGTTCGCCCGCGCGGAAGATACTCCCGATGTGCTGGACGATTGCTTCGCCCAGCACGGGCAAGGCACGGTGTTTTTTGTAGAGGGCGAGGAGATCGGAAACCCTGATGTGCCGGCCCTCGGCGCTCAAACCGGCAGTGAAGATCACGTGAATCAAATCGATCACTGTTCCGAAGTGCGGCGGTTGCGTCTTTGCACCGCACTCCAACCCGGATGCGAGTGCTTCGAAGCCTTCGCTCCATTTCCCTTCGCCGAAGTGAAGGTGAGCCAGCATCAATTGCGAGTCCACGACCACTTCCGCTGGGGTATTGCCAAGTCGGACTACGGCCTCGAAGTCTGATTTCGAGGCTGTCCTCTGGTTCTCGACGAAGAAAGTCATGCCACGGTAATAAAGCGCACGCGCAATTACGTCGACCGGTGCTCCGGTGAATTTGATCACCGCAGTGTAGTCTTCGATGGCACGTTGCGTCTCACCCGTCTCGCCGTGGATGAAGCCACGATTGACTAGCGCCATGACGACCTGCTCGACCGGTGCGCCAGATAACCCGATCACCGCAGTGTAGTCTTCGATTGCACGCTGCGTTTTGCCCACCTTGCCGTGGGTGTTGCCACGATTGAAGAGCGCCTTGGCAACCTGCTCGACTGGTGCGCCAGATAGCCCGATCACCGCAGTGTAATCTTCGATAGCATACTGCGTCGCGCCCGACTTGCCGTGGGTGCAGCCGCGATTGAAGAGCGCTTTGGCAACCTTCTCGACCGGTGCGTCGGATAGCTCGATCGCCGCAGTGTAGTCCTCGATAGCACGCTGCGTCTCGCCCGCTTGGTCGTGGATGACACCGCGATTGGAAAGTGCTGCGGCAACCTGCGCGATTGAAGCGCCGGAAAGCCCAATTGCCGCTGTTAAGTCGTCAATTGCCTCCCTGCAATCACCCGATGTTGAGTAAAGGCCGGCTCTGAAGTTGAGAAGTTGCGCTTTGTCGGATGAATCGAGTTGCCTGGCAATGGCTTCAGCAATGCAACTGAAGGCATCGGCTCGGTTGCCCTCGCGGAGGCTTTCCAGCGCCAGAAGCGCCTCGTCGGGCAGTTTAGGCAATTCCCGAAATAAATTGTCCCAGTCGCGTGGTTTCAACTCCTCCGACAAGGATAATTGGAGATCTTCCACAAATATTTGCCTCCATATGTTGCCTTCAGCACAATTTCTCTCGATTGCAGATTCCAGATAGGCACGCGATGCGGAAGTGGGCGCCAATTTTCCAAGACGGTTCTTCAATTCCTCATCGTCGTACCAGACCCGGAGGAAATCCACGAGCAGGCGGAGTGGTTGCAGGCGTTGGTTGTCCTTCACCTCGACGCAAATGCGCATCAACGGTTCGCTGACCTCATAAAGGGATTCGCGCCCGCGTTGATTGGCCTCCACGTATCCCTTTTCCCGGAGGTCCTGGAGCTGGCTGGAAACGGTCTGCGGCGTGGTGAAAAGCCGTTTGGCAATGGCCTTGACCGGGACGGTGCCTTCGCAAGTGCACAGGTACTCGACGATCTTGCGCTGCAGGGGCGGCAGCCAGCGGATCCGTTCCTGGTAGTAGGGAGTGAGTTCGTCCACCATTTTCATGAACGGCCCCAGTAGGGCATCGATGCTGTCGCGGGTGATGAACTGCGAGAGCACAATGTAGATGCGGTGATTGCCTCCCGAAAGGTGATGTAGTGCGCGGACCCGGGAGCGCCCGCGTCGGGTGGCGAGGAATTCCACCACGCTATCCTTCCCCTGGAGTCGGGCGATGTTCTGGAGCAACGCGGTCGCTTCTTCGACATTGAGCGGCTTGAGATGCTCGGTCTGAAAAAAACCGAAGAACGGGCTGGTTCGTTTGGACAGGTCTTCGACCAGTCGCTGCGCGGTGGCGACGATGGCAAGCCGCGGGTTTTCCTGAATGAAGGCCCGCAACTGCTTCTGGCCGCGATCCCCCAACCCTTCAAAAATGGCGTCCAGGTTTTCAGCCACCACCACGAGGGTTTTGGAACCGAGGGAGGCAAGCAGTTGTTTGCCGACGAAATCGAGCGCTTCATCCGGCTTCATTTCAAACGCCTCATCGAACCGGCCTTCACGGCACTCATCCGGATAACGCTTTTCCAGGGCGGAGTGAATCTTGAGCAGCAGCTCCAGCAGCGTCGTGCAGGTTTCGTCCTCGTTGAGCCACGCGATTCGCAAACGGTTCGTGAGTTCATCGTCCTTGCTCAGCCGACTGACAATCAAGGTGACCAGATGGGTTTTTCCGCAGCCGCGGGGACCAACGAAGAGCAGATGGTGCTTGTGGTCGGTCAGGGCGCTCTCACGAACTCTTTCCACCGCGTCCTGTAAAAGTTCCTGACGTTGAACGAGGATGAATTCCAAGGACTTGGGGTCGGTGCGGCTGGGAGTAAAAACCCAGATGGCATTGCGACCGTTCTTCCCTTCTGCCAAATCAGGATTATCAGCATTCATAGACCACGGGAAACTCTCCACCAACGCCGGATCAACGGGAAACGAAAGTGATATCGGCCGCCGTCATCGCGTTTCAGATAGTGATCGCGTTCCATCATGGCAAGCAGGTGCAGCAGACGCTCTCGATCATCAAAGGTGCTGGCCCCTTTGAGCATCTTGAGCAGTTTGTTGACCGAAGCCGTTCCAGGGCGGCCAGCCAGTTCATCGAGAATCAGGCAAACCGCATTTTGATCTCCGCGATAATAGATGGGAATGCGCTCCCGGTAATGAAGGAGTTCCCAGGGATCGTTCGGATCCACGAGTTGAGAGGCCACAACTCCGACAACGTTTTCGGCGGTTGCGTCCAGGCCGCGAATCTTTAACGCCTTGACGATGTGGTGAATGTAGAAGGGGAAGTGGTCCGCTTCGCGGGCAATCACTTCCGCTACAGTCTCTTTGTCAGGCGATGTCAGGTTCTCGCCTTCAATCAGAAGCTTGGCAAGGTGTACCGCGTCGGGTTCGTTCAAGGGAGGTACATCAATGGCGGCCATGTCGTTTACGGGCGCGTTGCCATAGTTTTTCTCCTTCAATGACGCGAGGACGTGATGCAGTCCGATGGAGCCGGTGATGACCATTCTCAGGGCGGTGTGGGTCTGACGCAGTGCTCGCAGGAGGTCGAGCACCTGCATCGCCGTTGGTTCCCCTTCGTTGTCGCGAATGTTCGCGAGCATGAACGGCATCTCATCCCATAAAAACAGCAGTTTCGTTCCCGAGTCGTCGTCTTCGTGAATCAGATCCTCGATGGACCGGGTCAGCACGTCCTTCCAGTGTGCACCGGCCTTTTCCGGGAGTTTGAACAAGCCGCCGATCTCCGTTCCACCGATGGCCAGGAACCATTCTTTTGCCCTCCGGGTGAACCTGTCCTTCCGGCCCAGGAAATGATGGATCTCCTTGTAAACGGCCATGGCGAATTCGGCGGCGGAGTGACAGTGCTCCAGGTCCTGAAACACCGGCATCCAGCCAGCCGCGGGTTCGTCGCGCATTTTCTTGATAACCGTGGTCTTCCCAATGCGTCGTTCAGCCGTGATGATCAGACTCTGCTGCTCAATTGTCTCCCACAGGTTCTCAATGAGCCGATCCCGACCAACTACTGCCTTTATGTCGATTTGCCCACCGGGGTTCGCTTTCACGAGTTAAATTTATACGTTCGTTTTAACGTATGTCAATACAGACGTATGTTTTTATTTGATTCAATCTAAAAGATTGGACAGTATTGATGTCACATTTGAAGCATTTGTAGATCAGTTCTTCTGGAGAGATGAATCGCAGGCGACAAAAAAATTATCCAACGCAATATGAACAGCCCCTTTTCCCTCGTTCCAACCCTTTCCGTCAACCGGATAGCAGCCAACGTAAGGAAGCTCATTACCATTCGGACACAGAAGATCAGAGCCTCATGTCTGCTGCTACGATTCGAAGGGGTGAAGGTATGGAGCGGCAATCATTCCCTTCGCCGATTCGGACCGCTGCTTCTGGTCGCCATCGTGTCGTGGCTGCCACACACTCCTCTTTACGCCGCCGATAAAGCCGTTTCGCCCGCGGATGAAAAACTACAGCAGGAATTGCACGCGGCGTTGAAATCCGGGAACCCAAATTACGAAAACGGCGGCAGCTTTCAGATCCGCGACGGGAAGCTCGTCTCCATCGTACTGATGCGTCAGAAAGGTTTGCATGACCTTTCGCCGTTGAGCCGGTTTTCGCTTTCATCCGTCGCGGCTGTCAATCTCTACAACTCAACGGACGTCACCAACCTTTCGCCGCTGCGTGGCTGCAAGGTGACCTCGCTCAATCTCGAACGATGCGTCCGAATCACGGACCTCTCGCCGTTGGCGGGCATGCCGATTCGATTCGCCCGCATCTATGCCTGCGCCGGGCTCTCCGATCTTGGCCCGCTCAAGGACATGCCGCTGCGTCATCTCGATTTCGGTTTGAATCCAAACATTGCGGACCTGTCACCGCTCAAGGGAATGCCGCTCCACGATCTGCGGATGGACAACTGTCCGCGCATCCAGAACATTGCGATAATCCGGGGCATGCCAATCAAGTTTTTGAGTCTCTTTGGATGCATCGGCATCAAGGACTATTCGCCGTTGGAAGACTTGAAATTGGAGACGATCTACTTCAGTCCGGCACTGCTGTCGAAAGACGAGATTCAAATTTTGCGAAGGATGAAATCGCTGAAAAAGATCGGCACCAGCTGGGCGGACTACCGGAAAGAGCCAGGCCCGGCGGAATTTTGGAAACGGTATGATGCCGGGGAATTCCGAAAGACGATTAAGCGGCCCTGAACTTGGCAATCGGAACGATGCTCAAAAGAAACCGCTGATGAACGCTTATCGACACTGATTACTGTCGTGCGGCGGGGGGTGCAGAGTGACTGGAGCGCCGGTTGATGATTGTAAGGCGAAGTTGTGGGGTGGGTCTCCGACCCGCCGGTTCCGACCTCTCTGAGGTCGGCGAGGAACGGCTGCAAATCGACGTATCCCGCTCGAATTTCCCCCGATCTGCGAAGAGGAACCGGGAGGTTCCCCGAACCGGCGGGTCGGAGACCCACCCCACGACAGCCAGCCCCTTATCATGGCATGAATGCCGCGCTCGTTTTACATCCGTCCGGTTCAAAAATCCGCTTTACGCCATCACCTCGGCCAGAGTCACGAGGCGGCTTTTTTCCTGAAGCGACTTCGCGCCGGCGTGGACAATGGCGGTCACGTCCAGGATTTCCTGGTGCGGCACAGGTTCTTTGCCCGTCAACAGCATCTGCCGAAACGTTGCCGCCATGCGGAACATTTCGTAGTGATGGCCATATTCGAAATCGCCTTCGATTGACGGCGTGAATGTGTAGAGTTTCTTTTTGAAGTAAACGTCGGTCCGATTGTATTCGAACTTCTCGAACGGTTGCCCATACCACACATGACACGGGTAACGGTCGGGATAGGTGATCAATCCGTGGCAGGTGTCCTTGTGTTCATAGAGACTCACCGCATCGACGCCGGCCCCCATCAGCGTCACCACTGACCAGACAGGATGCTGCCCATATATCATCCATCCGGGAAGTCGATAGCGGCTGTGCAACCGTGCCGAAACGTGCTCCAACTCGCCGAACGCACCCGTGTCGCGCATCCGCAAGGCGGCTTCCATGCCCCATTCGTAGCGAAAGATACTGGCGGACATGATCGGCGCCTTGTGCTTGCGGGCAAACTCCAAGATCTTGCGCGTTCCAGCGATCGTGCCCCCGATAGGTTTGTCGCAAAATGTCGGCAACCCTTTGGCCAATCCCGGCGCCACCAGATCAAAATGGTCTTCACCAAAGCCTGACGCATCCCCCATCCAGATGGCATCCACCTCCTCGACCATCTTCTCCAGATTTGTGGCGACCTTGACGCCGGGAAATACCGACGCGAAATCCTGTCCCACAGTCGGATCCGCATCGTAGTAATGCGTGATGCGCGTGTCCGGAAACGGCAGTTCGTTGAAGTGGTATTTTGGGTTTCGATAAATACGCCGAAACCCGTCATACGCCGGTTTGTAGAGTTTCTGGAAAGCGTCGAAGTCGCAATCCGGATGCAGATAGTGCGCGAAATGCCAGGTATGTCCATTACGCTTCTGCGGTTTGCCGTTGATGCTCGCGGAAATAAGGCCGACGCGAAACGTCTTCCCATCGCGAGGAGTCGTTGTCGCAGAAACCGGATTTGCCACCGCAGTGGCGGCGAGCGCGCCGCCGGCCAGTTTGATTGCCTCCCGGCGCGATCTGAATTGAGTCTCAATCATGGTTGTTTCCCTTCAAACTTCTTATCGAACCGGGTCAGGGGAATCCGCAGGAAGAAAAGCCCCGGTCCGCCTTCTTGCTTCGGGTTGATATCGTAAAAGACGACGCCGATGTTTTTGGCATCAAGTTGCACGGTTCGCGGGCACGCCCGGCCACCAATCGCTCGGCCCGGATTGTAATACTCGAATCGTTCGGTCCATGTGTGGCCATCGTCCCGCGAGACCGCATATCGAATCCGTTCTCCCCCGACGCCCGGCCCCAGAATTTCTGAAGCCAGCAACCAGCCGTTCGAAAGACAAACCATTTCATGCCGCCACCCCTGCGTTTTCAGATCCGGGAAGCCGACCATCTCGCGCCAGGTTTTTCCGTTATCCACGGAGCGCAATCCTGCCCCGCTGACAAACGTCCCTTTCGGCGTTCGCACGATTGGTATCAGGCCATGAACCCGCCCATCGCCGAATGTTACGCTCTTTCCGGTATCTGAATGGAAAACGAACGTTCGATCACTCAGTGACACCAACCAGCGATCCTTTGCCAGCTCGACAATCCGATGCCGGATGATGCTGCGAACGGCGGGATCACGGGGAAACGGTTTTGGCTCAGACCAAGTGAGACCCTCGTCATCCGACAACGAAT
>CALBIE010000089.1 GCA_937893495.1 uncultured Verrucomicrobiales bacterium
TTTCGTATCTTCTTTGGGCGACCATGCCCGATGCCGAGCTGTCAGCCCTGGCAGACAGCGGCAAACTCCACGAACCTGCCGTCCTGAAGGCTCAGGCGAAGCGTCTGCTGGAGGACGATCGTTCACGGGCGTTGTTCGATGGTTTTGGCGCGCAGTGGCTTGGCCTCGGGGATCTGGAGAGCAAAACCTTCGACACCGCCAAATTTCCCCAAATGACCGGCGCGATGCGCTTGGCGATGTATGACGAGGCCCGGCTGTTCTTTGACAACATCGTGCGGGGGAACCGGAGCGTCGTCAGTTTCGTGGACAGTGATTACACGTTCCTCAACGGAACTCTCGCCAGCCTGTATGGCCTGGAGAAAACAGTCACCGGACCCGAGATGCGCAAAGTGAAGCTGGCCGATCCCAATCGAGGAGGGATTCTGGGCATGCCCGGCATTCTGGCGACGACCTCGTTTCCCAATCGCACCAGCCCGGTCAAACGCGGCGTGTGGGTGCTCGAACAAGTGCTGGGAGAACACATACCGCCGCCGCCGGCGAACGTTCCGGCCTTGGAACAACAGGACCAAAAAAAGGTCGAAAATCTGACCCTGCGACAGCGCACTGAACTGCACGTGAAGAATCCCGTTTGCGCCAATTGCCACAAGGTTCTCGATCCCATCGGCTTTGGCCTGGAGAACTTCGATGCCATCGGGCGCTGGCGCGATCAGGACGATACGGGAGGGGCGATCGACGCGGCGGGTGAGCTGCCGGGCGGAAAGCGCTTTGCGTCTCCGAAAGAACTGAAAACCATCATCGCCGCCCGGAAGAGTGACGTTGCCCGCAACCTGACGGAGAAACTGTTGGCCTATGCCTTGTGTCGCCAGCTTGAAGGCTATGACGAAATCGTCGTGGATCACCTGATGGAAACTCTCGCCAAGGACGGCTATCGCATGCAGACTCTCGTCACTGAGATCGTCACCAGTTATCCCTTCACTCAACGTAGGGTCCGCAAATAAGTAACACTCTTGTTCCATGAGAAAAAACTTTCTGATTGATCGTCGCACCTGTCTGAAAGGGCTCGGGGCCTCACTCGCACTGCCACTCTTGGACAGCATGGGCTGGGCAGAGCAGGGGAAAGGAAAGCCTTTCAAACCACCGGTCCGTCTCGGTTTCATGTACATGCCGCACGGTGTCATCATGGACCAGTTCTGGCCGGCGAACGCGGAGAGTTTCCTGTCGGCACCGCCGCCGGCCTTGGAGTCGCTGCGGCCGGTGCTGAACCAATGCCTGCTGATGAAAGGCATTTCGGGCGTGCCGATCTCGCCGTTCAACGGTGCTCCGCATGCGCTCGAACTGTCCACTTGGCTCACGGCGATTTTGCCGGATGCGGACACCCGGCATCGGGTCAATATCGCGATTTCCGCGGATCAGATCGCCGCCAACTATGTTGGCGCGCTCACGTCGCTGCCGTCGCTGGAACTGGCCACGATGCCCCAGACGCACAAGGAGAACCAGGAGGGGTTGCACGAGGCATACTATTCGCATTGCAGCTTTCGCTCGCCCACCCAGGCCGTCCCCGCCGAGATCAATCCTCGCAGCGTTCTCAATCGGCTTTTTGGCAAGTCCGACAAACCCGGACAAACCGCCCCGGTGGACCCGCTGGATCGAAGGATGTTGGATCTGGTCATCGGAGGTGCCCGAGATCTTCGCCGGAAGTTGCCCCAGAACGACCAACACAAACTGGATGAATACCTGGACAGCGTGCGCGCCGTGGAACGCCGCATTGCCGCCATCGAATATCGCCAGAAAGAGGCGGCCTTGGAAAAAGCCGGTGTCGGCGTCAGCAAACGCAACGCTTCCGATTCCCCGCCCATCGAAATCAAGATTCCGGTGGGAGACAAACGCAGCGAGTACATGCAGGTGATGTGCGACCTCAACGTGCTGGCGTTCCAGACCGACACCACCCGGGTGAGCACTTACATCGGCTCCACACCGAACGGCGTTTCCTATCCGGAACTCGGATTCAACGACCAGCATCACTCCCAGACCCATCACGGCAACAAAGACGCTGAGAAGATTCGCAAGGTCGCCGCGATCACTAAATTCAACATCGACCAGTTCGCCTACATGATCAAAAAGATGCGCAGCCTCCGGGAAGGCGACGGCACCTTGCTCGACAATTGCATCATGATGTGGGGCTCCGGTCTGGAAGACGGGAACAAGCACGCCCGGGAAAATCTGCCGTTCATCGTTGCCGGCCGCGGAGGTGGAACCGTCAATGCCGGACGATTCCTGCTCAATACGAAAGGCAATCAGGGCGACCTGCTCACCACGCTGCTCGCGTGCGCCGGCGTTCCGGTGGACCGTCCCATTGGCATTGCGACCAAACAACTGACGGAAATGACTGCAAATCTCTGAGCCGGACGGTGATTCAATCACGGCGAAGATTTGGTTTTCTCCAGCCGTTCAGCGAATGTACAGTTGCTGCGACTGGCTTTCAGCACAGTCGCGCTCCGCCTGAGGCTTACGCCTTCCCGCCAAACGTGACGTGGTCGTCGAGGTCGAGGTAGTCGAACCAGGTTTTCATATCCTCCCGGTTTTTCGCCACGCTGCCGACGCGTTGGGCGAAGAATTCAATCGTTTCCACGTCGCCATCCGGACCGCGTTCGTTGTGCCAGGCGCTCCATTGCTGTATCTCCCACGGCGCGCGTTTGATTGGCGCGTTCTCGGCAATCCACGCGAGGATTTCGCCATCGCCTTTTCCGGTGGCGAGTTCAGCCTTCAGCGCTTCGGCCGTGATGCCGGTGAAAAGCAACCAATGATGGTCGATCGGGTTGTTGTATTTGTATTCACCGGCGGTGCCGGCGAGTTCCGCCTGACCCTTGTCGAGGAGGCGGGCGAGGAGGACGTAGCCGCCCAGGCGCACGCGTGGGCTGCGGGGCGGCCGGATGGAAAGGTCGGGGGCTGGAATGGTGTTTTTGCTCATGCGAGGGGCAAAGATTATCAGGGCGTTTCGGTGCCGGCAATCGGCGAAACACGAAAGCAAAGCCTGTTTTCAGTAGGTTTAACGCCCGGAAAGTTTCATATTGCTATTATTTTAAGTTCTGGCAATCTTCCGCCGCTACTGTCAGTAAGCCTGTCAGTTTCGAGGCATGGAAAATCTTCAGGTGGACAATGGTTGTTCGGTGATGATTTGAAACCCGACGGTCGGGAACAGTCTTAGGAAAGTGAAGTCGGTGTCAGGCAGTGGTAAATCACATGAACAACAAATTGTTTGTCGGGAACATCTCGTTCCAAACTACAGAAGGTCAGTTGGAAGACGCGTTTGCCGCGTTTGGTAATGTCGTGGAAGCAGTGCTCATGATGGATCGCATGTCCGGTCGTCCTCGCGGGTTCGGCTTCGTAACCATGGGTACGGAAGATGAAGCCAATGCTGCCGTTGAAGGACTGAATGGCAAGGACGTCGATGGTCGCGCGCTCACCGTTAATATTGCTCGTCCTCGCGAAGATCGCGGTGGTGGCGGCGGTGGCGGTGGTGGTGGTGGTGGTGGTGGTGGTCGCCGTGATGGTGGCGGTGGTGGTCGTCGTGATGGCGGTGGCGGTCGTGACCGTGGTCGCTACTAAACTGAATCTCTCTTACAAAACGCCGGGGCACCGTCTCATGGGCCCCGGCGTTCTTTGTTTTTCGTGCCGTGTTGAGGGTTTTCGTCCACGCGAAAACGGCGTTCTTCTGCTACTCATGTGGAACGAGGTAATTCCGAATGATTTCGGTAACTCGTTCAGACGTGTGTTCAATGAGATTGTGAATCGCTTTCTGAACTCCTTACCCCATCCGCGAATAATTGCGTCATTCGCGATGCGGCAGAATTATCAATACTGAGCCATGAATTCTGTTGCCCGCGAAATCCTGACTGCAAATTCCCTGGTGCTGTCCCACGGCTTTGAGCCGTTGCTCGATGAGGTGTCTTTCTCTGTTGGCTTTAACGAAAAAATTGGATTAGTGGGGCGGAACGGATGCGGAAAGACGAGCCTGTTCAAATTGCTGGCCGGCGTGGAGCAGCCCGACGGTGGAAATGTCTCGGTTCGGCGCGGCTTGCGTATTGGACATTTACCCCAGGATTTTGAACTCGACGATTCCCTGACTGTCGAGGCCAACATACTCGCTGGCGCGAGCGACATCATGGAATGGCGCCAGCGCTATGAAACGGGGCAGGGCAGCCCCGAGGAGTTGGATGAATTTCAACATCTGATCGATGCCGCCGATGGCTGGAATCTTGAGACGCGCGTCAAAGTCGACGCCACCGCGTTGGCGACACCGCCATTGGATACGGTTGTCGGCCCGTTGTCAGGCGGAGAGAAGCGACGCGTGGCATTGTGCCGGGCCATCGTGGGTCAACCGGACCTTTTGTTGCTCGACGAACCGACGAACCATCTCGATGCGGAATCGATTCAGTGGCTAGAGGAGTTTCTTCGCGGGTTTGCCGGGACGGTAATTTTCGTGACTCATGATCGTTACTTTCTGGATGTCATCGCGACGCGGGTGCTGGAGTTGGATCAGGGCAGGATCTATTCGCATCCCGGCAATTATACGGCGTATCTGGAATCCAAGGCCGTGCGGCAACAGATTTCCGAGCAGTCCGAACGCCGACGTCAACGGTTCCTACGAGTGGAGCTCGACTGGGTAAAAGCCGGAGTTCGGGCGCAACGCAGCAAGTCCAGGCATCGACTTGATCATTTCTACTCAGTGAAAGGGCTCGAGGCACCGCCGGAGGAACGGGATATGGATTTGTTGATTCCACCCGCGCCCAGCCTGGGGAATCGCGGTTTTGAACTATTGAATGCCGGGGTCGCGGTGGGTGAGGGGAACGAACGGCGCTGGTTGTTTCGAAATCTCAATCTGGAACTTGAGCCGGGCCGTTGCACGGGCATTGTCGGCCGCAATGGGGTCGGGAAAACCACGCTGCTCCGGGTTTGCATCGGCGAACGCGAGGTCGATGAAGGAAGCGTCAAGATGGGCAGCAAGGTGGAAGTGAATTACATCGACCAGGCGCGGATGGTCTTGAATCTCGAATCAACGGTGCTCAATGAAGTGGCGAGCGGCGACGAGACGGTGATGTTTGGCACGCGACCGCTCAATGCGCGGTCCTATTTGAAACGCTTCCTGTTCTCCGATGATCGCATCGCACAGAAGGTGGACCGACTTTCCGGTGGCGAGCGCGCCCGCCTGATGCTGGCGAAGGTGCTCAAGCGCGGCGGCAATGTGCTGGTGTTGGACGAGCCAACGAATGATTTGGATTTGCCGAGCCTGCGAATGCTGGAGGAGGCAGCGGCGAATTTTTCAGGAATTGTGCTGATCGTCAGTCATGATCGCTATTTTCTTGATCGAGCTTGCGATCAGATTGTCGCGTTTGAAGATGATGGGATATTTGTTCAACCGGGTAATTACTCGTATTACCTTGAAAAGCGCCGTGAACGCGAAGCGGCCGCCAAGGCTCGCGCGGAATTCAAGGCGGCCGATATCGGGAAGAAATCCGGCGGCGAAATGACTCCAGCCGGGAAACAGCGCCGACTTTCGTTTCGTGAGCGGCAGGAATTGAAAGGAATGGAAGACGCGATCCATGTCGCTGAAGAACGCGTTGCCGCCGCAGTGGCGGCCTTGAATGATCCGGATTTTTATGCGACCCGGGCGAGTGAAGCCGCCGACATGGCAACGGACTTGGAAGCTGCCAAAACGGAAGTCAGCCGCCTCTACGCGCGCTGGGAGGGGCTTGAGATGATTGACAAGCAGGCGTGAATCGGGATTCTACCGGCGCTGCAAAATGATTGGATTGATATATGCCATTTAAACAACTGGGGATCTCCGCGGAACTGCTCGAAGGCATTAATGCCATGGGCTACACGGATCCCACACCGATTCAATTGCGGGCAATCCCGTTGATTCTCGAAGGTCGCGATGTCATTGGCAGCGCGCAGACCGGCACCGGAAAGACGGCGGCATTTGCTCTGCCCATCCTCACTCGGCTTCAACCGGGTGCCAAAACTCCGCGGGCGCTGGTCGTCGTTCCCACCCGGGAACTGGCCGCGCAGATGGAAACTGCGTTTCGAGATTTTGCGCGTTTTACTGATTTCCGGATCGGCCTGGTGTATGGCGGCGTGGGTTATGGTAAACAGCTTGAGATGTTGAATACCGGAGTGGACGTGCTTGTCGCCACACCCGGACGTCTGCTGGATCTAATCCAGCAGCGCCATTGCTCCCTTGCTACGGTCGAATACGCGGTGCTTGATGAGGCGGATCGAATGCTCGACATGGGTTTCCTCCCGGATGTCCGTCGTATCCTTGAATACTGTCCCCGGAAGCGGCACACCTCGCTTTTCTCTGCCACCATCCCCCCCGAGATCGAATCGCTGATTGAGTGGGCGATGAAAAACCCGGAAGTCATTGAGATCGGCATGCGGCGTTCACCGGCTGAGACGGTTGAGCATGCCGTGTATCCGGTCAATGAGAGCCAAAAGGCGGATCTGGTGCAGGCCATGCTGGATGGTCTGAACTACAATTCAGTCATGGTTTTTTGTCGGACCAAAATCGGAGCGGAAAAAGTCGGGCACATGCTCAAGAAGGAGAACCATGCGGTGGCCATTCTTCACTCCAACCGAACGCAGCGGGAGCGGGAGGAGGCTCTGAAAGGTTTTCGCGATGGAAAGTTTGAAGTGCTCGTCGCCACGGACATCGCCGCGCGCGGGTTGGACATTGAGAAGGTAAGTCACGTGATTAATTACGACGTGCCGCAGCATCCCGAGGACTACGTGCATCGTATTGGACGCACGGGACGGGCGAACGCCAGTGGTGATGCGTTGACCTTGATGGTCGCATCGGACTCGAAGCACATGGAAGCCATCGAGCGATTCATTTCCCAGCAGATTCCGCGTAAGCGACTGGAAGGTTTTGACTACAAATATACCGCGTTGTTTGACGAGGGGAAGAAAGGCTCCGGTCAGATCGGGCGTTCCTCTGGTGGCCGTGTTTCCGGCGGGTATTCGTTCGGGGCGCGCAAGGGTCGGCGGGGTGGGGGGAAAAGACGCTGACCCACCGCATTTGATGACGCAGGTGATGGAGTGCGTCGAACTGAGGTAAGGGTTGCCTCCCCATCGGGTTCGGGGGCATCATCGACGAGTAATCCATGAAGACTCGGAATCTAATTTTTTCTTTTCTGGCAATGGCGATTCTTGCTGGTTGTGCCCGATCCACGATTGAGAGTCGGCGCGAAGAACGTTTTGGCGCCTACACTGGTCTGTCTGACGAACACCGGCGTTTGGTGGATGCCGGGGAAATCCGTGTCGGGATGAGTCCCGATGCCGTGTATATCGCGTGGGGCAAAGCGGCGCAGGTATTGCGGGCGGGAGATCAGAAGGGGGAGACCACCACCTGGCTTTACGAAGGCACCGCGCACGACACCATTTACGGCTGGCGCTATTACGAGTTCAAGCGCACGGACGGAACCACGGAGTTGCGGCGGGAATTGGATCGAGACACCAACTTCAAGAGCTACGTTTCAGCTGAACTGGTATTCAAGAATGGAAGTCTCGAGCGTTGGAAGATGCTGCCTCGCCCGTCGGAAAAGACTTACTTCTCCAACTGAGGATTGGCGCGGGTATTGTCCAGCGCAGGGCGAGGGCTTCGTTCGAAAACTGCTCTTTGGTTCCCGTCTTGAACCTTCAATATCTTTGCCGGTCGGGTACCACCTGATCGGAAGTTCGCTGAGATTGTTTGATGCCAGCCTGTTCACTGCCACCGTGAACTCACAGGTCCAAAGTGTTTTTCATGTGTTTGTGACCGGGGTAGCGGATCATTTCCACCTGCCGTTTCACAGACTCTGGCGGTTCGGGAGTTACCAGGCTGACGAACCACGTCACGGCAAAGTTGATGACCATTCCAAGCGTTCCGATGCCTTCGGGACTGATCCCAAACCACCAATCCGCCGACGTGGCTTCCTTGTTCAAAAACTTGAAATAAATGATGTAGGTGCCGGTGAACAGAATGCCGGAAAGCATTCCAGCAATCGCGCCTTGCGATGTTGTGCGCTTGCTGAAGATACCGAGAATGATCACCGGAAAAAAACTGCTGGCTGCGAGGCCAAATGCAAAGGCAACGACCTGCGCTACGAATCCTGGTGGGTATATTCCAAAAATACCGGCGATAATCACCGCCACGCCGGCGGCGATCCGCGCGTATTTAAGTTCCTCCTTGTCCGTCATGTTCGGGTTCAGGATGCTTTTGCCGAGATCATGAGAAATGGATGAAGAAATCACGAGCAACAATCCGGCCGCTGTCGAAAGCGCGGCCGCTAATGCCCCGGCTGCAACGAGTGCGACAACCCAGGCCGGCAAATTGGCGATCTCGGGATTTGCCAAAACCATGATGTCGCGATCGACGTAGAGTTCGTTCGGCGCATCCGTTGCTTTGTTGTCAAAAATCGGATTGCCATAGTCACCGACTTTACCGGTTGCCTTCGGTTTTCCTTCAAAAGCCGTACCGGCACCGTATTGGATCTTGCCGTCTCCATTTTTATCCGCCCAGGCGATAAGGCCGGTTTTTTCCCAACTTGCAAACCATGGAGGTTTTTCCGCATAGGCCTTGTTGTGCAGACTT
This sequence comes from uncultured Verrucomicrobiales bacterium, assembly GCA_937893495.1. Lineage (GTDB taxonomy): Bacteria > Verrucomicrobiota > Verrucomicrobiia > Limisphaerales > JAYPXF01 > CALBIE01. The sequence goes on from CALBIE010000089.1 coordinate 8,630, forward strand.
TGAATCATGTTGACCCGGGCAAACGTGGCAATCGCCGGTGCCGTCGTGTAAAGTATTCCGATAAACATGAGCGCCCAGAGGGCGCTCCAGCGCGCGGCTTTAACGGACTTTACCGTGTAGAAGCGAATGATCACGTGCGGTAACCCCGCCGTGCCCACCATCAATGCGAGCGTGATGCAGAACACATCGATCATGCTTTTCTTGCCACCGACGAAGGCCGCCGTGTATTCCGGCAATCCCAGATCGCGATGCAGTTTGTCGATCGTCTCCAGAAGATACATTCCCGCGTTTTCGCCGGCGGTTATTTTGGCGCCGAATCCAAGTTGCGGAATCGCGTTGCCCGTCATCTGGTAGGAAATTGCAATGGCGGGAATCAGATAAGCCAGGATGAGAACGCAGTATTGGGCCACCTGAGTCCAGGTAATCCCTTTCATTCCACCCATCGTGGCATAGAAAAACACCAGCACCATTCCGATGATCACACCGGTATTCACGTCCACCTCCAGGAAACGACTGAAG
>CALBIE010000090.1 GCA_937893495.1 uncultured Verrucomicrobiales bacterium
GCTTGCAGCCGGCTTAAACCGTTACCTGCCAATGAGACGACTCTGGTCGGAATCAGTCGTGCGGAACTCCGGCAGCGAATAAGCCGGCAACATGCCGGCGCTCCGGTTCATGGCCCCGATCCGCGTCCAGTTGTTGGAGGTTTTCCCTCTCCATGAACCGGACGGAGCGCGGGTCTGCGACCCGCAGCAACTTCGTCAGACATATCGTGGACGAAACCAACGGGAACGCCTTCGAGTCCGGGGCTTGCTGCGGCTCACAGAGCCGCGCTCCGGTTCAGGGGTTCAAAGCGCGAATTCTTCGGGGAAATCTCTTCCCGCGACGCGGGAGTGGGGAGAGGAAAGAGGCGAGGAGTGGTTGCGGCGTGGCAGCGCCGTGTTTCATTTGTGGCTTCTCACCTGTAGCTGCGAACCCAGTTCGAACGGAGGGACCGATTTTCCGCCAGGTCTTGGAGTGCGCGCGCTGCCGCGCCGCTTTCCTGATGGTTGACTAGAATCGAAAACCGGGCCAATGGGAAACCGGAATCCTTGTATCAATAGACAAGGCCCGTTTACGGCAAAACCTTCCACCAGCAGCTCGTTCAAAAAGTAGCCGCCGAGGTAAGGAGGCGGATTTTCAAGGAAATCGAGAGACTCTGTCCGCCTCCTTACTACGACCTGACGCCGGTTTTTTTACCGGGTTGTTACGATGACAGCTTGGAGCGCCACGCCGAAGCTTGGCAAGCGAAGGCGGGCCGACGAGATCTCAATCGTACGATGGAAGCCCGGGCAATCGAGTCAAAACCTCCGGCTTACGACGAGAGCGTGGCCAACCCCGCCACCGTACGTCCCGAGCCGACAGTCCGGTCATATGCCAAAAATCCGTGCGACGCCAATTTGAGCAAATGTACGACGGGAAATAAGTTCGCAACATCTAAGGTTTCACGTTCACCCTCATTCTCATCAAAGACGGTGTTCCTTTTCACTCCTTTTCATTTCCTGTTTTGGACGCGAATGTTTTCGCTTACCAAGCAACCAAATAATTCCCGCTACCGCAAAAAAACCAAATCCAATGAAGATTGGGACCAGAAAAACAAATGTGGCCTCCGGTCTCGGGTTGAACAGTATTACGCAGGAATTTATTACGACAGCATAGAACGAGAATTGAAATGCTGCGCGCATACGACTCGACATTTGGTTTGTCGAAGGCTCGGTTTTCATTTTGGCACTCTACCGTTTCAAGTGGGTAGTCAGGGCTGATCAGTGGGAGTAAGCGGGACTGATCGATGTTGGTGTATTGATTCACTCAGTGAGATATGGACAACCGGACCGGAACACGCTCCCAAGCTTCTGCTAAATTACACGCTGGTTCTGATTCACTCGCTACCATTTATCTCATGGGGTGAAAGTTAATTCGCAATGTAGCTGTTCGTCGTCGTCCCGGCAACCCTGCTGGGCAGATTTCCCTTCGCGTCAAAATTGAAGCCCTGGCTACACGTGCCGCAGTTTGCGTCGGTCACCTGGTCGATGGGGTCATAGGCGTTTGGGCAGCAGGACTTTTCGCGAGGGAAACGGGAGGGGAATCGGGGTTCACCCTGATAATAGCGAGCGAAGCGGATAATCTCTTTCTCAAATTTATTCAGAGAATTGGCTCAAGGCGCGCGACCACCTGATTGCGTCGATGAAGGCGCTGGCGCAATCGGTCGAGCTTTCCGTGCGACAAATGACGTTCCAAGCTGGCCGTAATGATCGATCTGGGTCAGTGCCACAATGTCAGGCAGGGCTTCGGCGGGATCGCCATAAACAATATTGCCCTTCTTGCCGCCGGGAAAAACCTTCATCGTCCACTCTTGCTTTCGGTAATCCTGCCAGAGCCAGAATCTGGGTGCCTTGCCGTCAATGGTTGCCCAGGTAAAAACACCGACTCGACTCTGCTGTCGCATGCCGAATCTGAATTGAGGTTTGGCCAACCGATTGGTCGTCATCCATGTCATGGGAGGGGGGATCGCTGCGGTCTGATAGGCGTGTTGCTGAAGATGATACGCGACGCCGTGTCCATTGGTCAGGATGGTGTTCATGCCCCAGAGAATCTCGCCGCTGGTCCCGCGTTGCCGGCGAGTCGCGCTGATTTGATTCAACACTTCGTAGGGATGACGGCGACCGGTCGTGCCATTGATGGCGATGCCGGGCCAAAGGTGGCGTTGTTGTTTGTTTTGAGCGGCCCACCAATTGAGCAGTGCCGGAAAACTTTGTTCCCGTGCATCAATATTCCAGTAGAGCTGTGGTGCCAGATAATCCACCCAGCCGAGCTGCCACCAGGTCAGCGCATCCGCGTAAAGAGTGTCATACGCGTCCATGCCTTTGACGCCTTCAGGGTAACCGGGGCGCCAGATGCCGAATGGACTGATGCCGAAGCGCACCCATGGCTTCATTTGTTTGATACCTGCATACAGCCGTCTGATGAAGCGGTTGACGTTGTCTCGGCGCCAGGCTTTGAGGTCAAGTTTGCCGCCCAGCCGACGATACCGCGTCCACGTTTTCTGATCCGGGAACGGCATCACGGTTCCATCGCGCGATTTCTCCGGGTAGGGATAAAAGTAATCGTCGATGTGAATGCCATCGACCGCGTAGCGGCGAACGACATCCAGTATGACGCGCAGACTATGTGCCTGAACTTCCGGTTCGCCAGGATCCATCCAAATCAATGAGCCATATTTGCGAACAAGGTCCGGACGCAGGCGACTGATATGGTTGATTGCCACGCCACCCTTTGCGGACGGATGCAGAGCGCGAAAAGGATTGAACCAGGCATGCAATTCCATGCCTCGGCGATGCGCTTCCTGGATTGCGAACGCCAGCGGATCATAGAATGGCTCCGGGCGGCGCCCCATTTTCCCGGAAAGATAATAGGACCACGGTTCAAGTCGGGATTCGTACAGGGCATCTGCTGTTGGTCGAACCTGAAGAATCACGGCGTTCATCCGAAGTTGCCTCAATCGCTCAAGGATCGACACAAATTCCGCCCTTTGCTGCGCGACGGGCAATCCCGGTTTTGATGGCCAATCAATGTTTCCAACCGTGGCGACCCATGCACCGCGAAATTCCAGCGGGACCGGCGGCGGTCGAACATTGGTGGCTTCGACGTATTGCCAGGCGGGTTGCCCGATACTAGTAAGGGCAATCCAGTGCCAGCAAACTGCCAGAATGGTGAAGCGGCCAATCACGTCGGCACGGAGCATCTCCTGCGGAACCGATGAAAACAAGGCGGCAGT
>CALBIE010000091.1 GCA_937893495.1 uncultured Verrucomicrobiales bacterium
GTCCAGTCTCGCGAAGCTGCTGCGGCTGGTCTGCGACACAGTCCGCGCTCCGGGGGCAGTGTCAAGATGCGCCCCTGTCGCTCCAACTTCAGCACGAATCGACAAAGAAGGGGGGACAGTTGGAATCTAGCCCGGTTCGGGTTCACGATGGTTGTGCCGCCGGGGAAGGAAAGCGGGCGGTGACGCTCGCACCTTTGCCCTCAGCCAGGTGTTTGAAGTTCAGGTCGCGCACTTTTGCGGCAGCATCCGCGATGGCGCACGAAGTGGAGGTGAATTGGAAACGGTGGCAACCGCAGTTACTTGTTCCCTAGACTGTAGAGCGCGCGATTGGAGCGGAGAAGCAGTCGGCTGCCATCAAAGGTGGGTGACGAATTGAAGACGCCGCGCCCGCCTTCGAGCGTGTTCTCAGCGAGTTTCTCAAACTTCGGCGACGCCGCGAGCACAACCGCCCGGCCGGTGCGGCCGAAGTAGTAGAGCTTGCCGTCCGCGATGATGGGTGAGGCGTAAATCGCGCTGGGTCTCATGTTCAGCCGCTCCTCATAAGCGAACTCGCCGGTCCTGGCGCTGACGCAATACGCCACTCCAAGCCCCTCATGCACGAAGTAGAGATAGCCGTCGTTCAGCACTGGGGAGGGAACGTTCGAGCCTTTGTTAATTTTCCACAGCACGTGGCTGCCGCTCACTTCGCCGCGTCCGCCAGCGCGGATGGCCAGGCCGTTCTGCGGGTTGCGCCCGCCGATGGTATAAACGATGCCGTCGCGCGCCACGGGCGTGGGGCACATATACCAGCCGATACCGGTCTGGCAGGTCCAGAGCGGTTGGCCGTTGTCGGCGTCGAAGGCGAACACCTGCTTGATGCAGGCGGCGACGACCTCAGACCTGCCGCCCGACATGGCGACGACCAGCGGCGCATGCCACGATTCGTTAATGCCACGCGCCCGCCATTTCTCCGCGCCAGTTTTCTGGTCGAGGGCGACGAGTGACTGGCTTTCGACGCTGGCATTGATGAGCACCAGGTCCTTGTGCAACACGGGCGAAGTGGCGGAACCCCAGCCGTTCACCTGCGTGCCGACCTTCGTGTTCCAAAGTTCCTTGCCCGCGTGGTCGAAGGCGAAGACGCCGGACTTGCCGTAGAAGACATACACGCGCTCGGCATCAGCGACGGGCGTGCTGGTGGCGTAGCCGTGATCCTCGCGAATCTTTTCCTGCTCGGGAAGGTCTGCGGCGACGGGCGTGTTCCATAGCAGTTTGCCCGTGGCGCGGTCGAAGCAGAGCAGATGGCGTTTGAGCGCTTCGATGCTGCCGCTGATGCCGGGACCGAAGCCGGTGGAGCAAGTGAGGAAGATTTTATTGCCAAAGACAATCGGGCTGGACGTGCCGGGGCCGGGCAGGTCGGTCTTCCACACAATGCCTTGCGTATCGCTCCAGTTGAGCGGCGTGCCCTTGGCATCGCTGACGCCGGAGCCGCCGGGGCCGCGAAATTGCGACCAGTCGGCCGGTGCGGCCGGCAGGATGAAAGTGGTCGTGAGCAGCAAAAGCAGGATGAAAAAACAGGAAATGCCTTTTGACGCTCGGCGGTTCGCGGAGAATTGCTTTCGTGCCGGGTCCATATTCAACGACCTTCTGCCACCCATGGCCCGTGTCAAGCGAGGGTTTTCAGATTATATGGCGACAGTCTGGCTTAAATCGCCTTCTCGTAAATCCGTTGAAACACCGACTCCGCGCCTTCGCCTGAGCGGTTCGGGTCCACGATGGTGATGCCGTCGAGGCCGAAGCGGGCGGTGACCGGCGCGCCTTTGCCTTCCGCCAGGTATTTGAAGTTCAGGTCGCGGACTTTCGCGGCGGCATCCACGATGGCGACGGTGATGCGCGCTTCCTCGGCGGTCGGGTAAAGATGGGCGACCTCGTCACGGGTTTTGTTCAGGAACTTGACAGCACCGATGGCGGCAAGGCCGGCAGTGAGGCTGTCCACACCGTAACCGACGTAGGCTTTCGTGCCATCGGTGCGGAGGACGTCGCGGGTGAAGTGGTTGTTGCTGGTGCGCGAACCGCCGCCGTTGTTCCAAAAGCGGAAGCCGCGGTATTGCTGGTCGCTTTCCACCTTCCCGTCGGCACCGACGATTTCGTGGCCCTGGTTCACCGGGCCCTCAAAATCGGCCGGCGTGATCCAGTTGTTGTGGTAGTTGATACTCATCCCGTTGGCGTAATCCACGCGGACCTGCACGGCGTCGTAGGCGTTGATACCGTCGCGAATGAGGCGTTTCTTCTGCCCGATGGCGGTGAGTGAAACGGGTTTGCTGTTGAAATAGTGGTGAATCAAGTCTGTCCAGTGCGGGCCGACGTAACTGAACGGGTCGCTGGATTCCACCCACTTGAACGTGCTGGTGGAAACCTCAAGGGGTTCTTCGAGAAAAGCCGTGCCGTAAAGTGGAGCGCCAATGCGTTTCTGAATGTCGTCGCGAATGCGCAGGTGATCCGGGTCGTAGCGCTTGTGCATATCCACGGCGACGATGAGCCCTTTTTGTTTTGCGAGTTCGATGATTTCGTCGGCTTCATGAATCGAGAGGCACATCGGTTTCTCGGTGATGACGTGAACGCCTTTGGCCAGCGCGGCGAGAACGGGCTGGGTGTGCAGGTGATCAGGAGTCGCGACGGCCATCACGTCAAGATCCGGTATCGCCTCCAGAATATCGTTCCACGGTTCGTCGCCATGAAAGGCTTGCGGTTCGTGGCCGGTAATTGATTTGAAATGATCGGCGGCTTTGCGGGCGGACGCCTCGGAGCGCGTAGCCACTGCGACGAGATCAAACTTCACCGGCGCGAAGTCGCGTGTCCATTCGTCCAGACCAATGCGCGCGAGTTGGCCGCCAATGCCGAAGCGTTGCAGGTCGGCGTAGGTGCGCAAATGGACATCCGCGCCGAACATCCCGGCGCCTACGAGGGCAATCTTGATTTGTTTTTCCATGAACTGTCGGGTTTCGAAGGCGGGCCTCTGTGAGGTACCTATTTTTTCTTCGGGGCATCGAGTTTCTTTTTTAGATCGTCAAAGGCCTTTTTCATGTCGCGACTGGATTTTTGCAGGTCGAGCACTTCCTTACGGAGTTTGCGAAGATCTTCCGGCGGAGTCTTTTCATCGCGAAGTTTCTTGATGGCGGACTCGGCGGCGGATTGTTCGGGCGTTTTCTCGTCCGCGCCGGCAAAGGTCTCCAAGGCGGCGATGGCGCGCGGATCTTCCAGCGTGCCCAGCGCTTTGATGGCCCCGACCCGGATGGTATCGCGAGGGTGATTCAGGTGGGTGATCAGGAAACGGCGGACGCGATCCCGATTGGAATCATTCCGTGCGATGTAGGCAAGCGTGTCGAGCGCACGATTGAAGTCGCGATCGGAAAACGTGCGCTTGGGATCACTCAAGACCGTCAACAACGGTTCCTGCAATCTGGAATCGCCCTGGTTGCGAATTCCCGTGATCGCACCCATCGCGATACGCTCGTGAAACGAATGTTTCTTGAGGAATTCGACGAGGAGGCCGCGCGCGGCGTTGTCATCCAGTCGGCCAAGTTCGCGAATGGCGCCGGCGATGATGGCCGGGTTTTTCTCGGTTCGCGCGCTTGTTTTCAAAGCCGCGAATGCCTTCGGATTATAAAACCCCGCGATTCCCTCGATGACCGCGAGGCGGACGCGCGCATCGGCCTGCCTGGTGGAGGCAATCAGCGCGGAGAGTGATTCGTCGGTGTGAATTTTCCGCAACGCCTGGGCCGCGGTGGTGCGGACACCATAATGCGCATCAGTCTGCAGTGCCTTCTGCAGGTTGGCGACGGTCTTCTGGTCCTTGTTCGCACCGAGCCGTTCCGCTGCGAGGAGGCGCCCCATCATGTCCGTCGAGTCGGCGAGCTGCGCGTAGAGGAGAGGGTTGGCCGGCTGGAAATTGATGCGGGCAAGCAATGTGTAGCTCGGGTCGATGCGGACAATGGTTGGCGCAGCGGGCAGGGGAACGTAAAACTGTTCCTCCTTCTCCAGCATTGTGATGGTGTGATCGCGGGTGTCCTTTGCGGACTTGAAACGAACGGTCAGGGGAAACTGAAAGAGCGGATGCTCGCTTGAAATCTTCTGCGTCTGGCGAACCGTGACCCTGGCCAGCTTGGTCTTCGCATCCCATTGATACTTGACGTCGAGCGTGGGGGTTCCAATCTGCGTCACCCATTGATCGAAAAACCGATCCCACGACCGGCCGGAGAGTTCCTCGATCACCGAGCGTAGGTTGGCGGTTTCCACGATGCCAAAGGCATGGCGTTCGAGGTAGGTCTTGATACAACGACGATACAGGTCTTCGCCAAGCTGGCTGCGAAGCATGTGGAGAATCCAGGAGCCCTTGGGGTAGGCGAGGTAATTGAACATTTCCGTGGCTTCGCCGTAATGGCGCCAGATCATCCCGCGCGATTCGTTGGTCTGGTTCAAGACTCCGCGGGCGTTGTGGTACATCTGGTAATTCATTTCATCGGGCCCGAAAAAGTGCCCGTGCCAGAGGGCATCGTAAAAGGTAGCGAATCCTTCGTTGAGCCAGAGTTGACTCCAGTCCTTGCACGTGACGAAATCGCCAAACCACTGATGCGCGAGTTCGTGCGCGACCAGTCCGTCGCTGCTTTGAATCGTCTCGGTGTCCGATTGAAAAAGCGTGCGCCGCGTCAGTGTCGTCAACGAGGTGTTCTCCATGCCACCCCACATGAAACCATGCACGCAAACCTGGCCGTATTGGTCCCAGGGGTAGGGGACTCCGATTTCCTTTTCGAAGAACTCCATCATGTTCTTCGTGTAACGGAATGAATTCTGCGCTTCGTTGATATCCTCCGGGGTCGTCCAGAACGTCAACGGGATGTCTTTGTATTTGTCCTCGACCTTCTTGAAATGGCCGGCCACCAGGGTGATGAGGTAGTTGACGTGGGGTTTGGACTGTCGCCAATGATACGCGACGAGGCCGGTGGCGTCGGCTTTGTCGGAGATTTGTTTTCCGTTCGAGAGCACCGTCATGCCCCGGGGAACATGACAGATGATTTCCGAGGTGAACTTTTCGTTGGGGTAATCGTAGCAGGGAAACCAATGACGGGCCTCGTGTGGCTCGCCTTGCGTCCACAGATGGGTTTCAGAGCGGGGATATCCGTTGCGGGGCGTGCGAAAGTAGAGCCCCTTGCGTGGTTCCGCTGAATAGGTGATCTCGATCTGAAACTCCTTCCCCGGGGCGATGGATTTCTTAAAGTTGATTTCAATCCCCGTTTCAGTGACTTGGTAATCCGCAACCGGTTCTGTGGAGGTCAGTCTGGAAACGGTAAGATTGACGCCATCCAATGTCAGTTGGTCGAGCGGTTTGCCAATCGGTTTGGCACGAAGTGTCGCCGTGCCCTTGACGGTGTGGTGGACGAAATCGGGAATGACGTCGAGCTTGAGATTCAACACGTCGATTTTCTTGTCGGGCGCATATTTGCGATAATCCGGCTGATCGGGGGTAGTGGCGGCAAAGTGCGCGGAGCAGTGGTGACAGGTGAGGAGTTGATGCTCAATCGCGCCGACGGGAAACACGGTGAACAAAGCGGCGACGCAGGAAAGAACGGCGGTCCAAAGGCAGAGTTGAATCGTTTTCCGATGACGACAAGCGGCGACTGGGTGAAGCATCGCCGGAGATTATTCGTCCGCCACCGAAGATCAACCCTGGATTGGGGCGCTGATAAACGATTGCGAACAGGGTCGGGCATTCAGTAAGCTGTCGGCTCCATTCATGTTGTTACGATTCATCAATTCGACCAGCCGGAGATTCTGTCCAGCGGCGGTCTATTTCATCAGCATTGCCATGAGTTCAGCGCAGGCCCCTTTGGAGTGGCTGGACGAAAAGCTGACCTATCAAACGCCGGATGCGTTCCTGAAGGCGGACCTGAGCGGATTGTTCGACGTCGAAGGATATTATATCGATCAGCGTCCGCCGGGATTGATTTTTGGGAACAATGACGAATTTCTCAATCCACGGCTTTCCCTGTTCCTGGACGTTCAAATCGGACCCAAACTCTACAGTCTGACGCAGGTGCGCTTTGATCGGGGGTTCGATCCTCGTTCGGAAGTTCGGGACGGTCGATTCGACGAATACCTTTTGCGCTACACTCCTTGGGACGACGGGCGGGTGAATCTGCAGGTGGGCAAGTTCGCCACTGTCTTCGGCAATTGGGTGGCACGACATGATTCCTGGCACAATCCCTTCATCAATGCGCCGTTGCCGTATGAGAATGTGACCGTCGTGACCGATGGTGTTGTGCCCGGTGGCAGCGCGGGATTTCTCGGACGACGGAACGTCGCTGATAACAAGCCGGGCTGGCTGCCGGTGATTTGGGGACCGGCTTATACCACGGGTGCATCTGTATTCGGGCGTTGGGATCGCTTCGAATACGCCGCGGAAGTAAAGAATAACGCAGTTTCATCCAGGCCACGCGGGTGGCATGCGACGGAAGTGGGGTTTGAGCACCCCTCCTATACGGCGCGACTCGGTTATGTTCCCAATGCAGCGTGGCGGTTTGGCGGAAGTGCGAGTCACGGCGCCTACCTCCAGCCGGCCGCGGAACGTGTTGCCGCGTTTCCCGTCGGTTATGATCGCGGCAGTTTCAACCAGACGACTCTGGGCTGGGACCTTGCCTATGCTCACCACCACTGGGAAATCTGGGCGGAGGCGATTCTATCTCGATTTCAGGTTCCCAATGTCGGCAATGCGGATTCATTCAGCTACTACGTGGAAGCAAAATACAAAATCACGCCCCAGATGTTTGGCGGCGTCCGCTGGGGGCAGCAATTGTTTGACACCGTTCCGGCGGGTGG
>CALBIE010000092.1 GCA_937893495.1 uncultured Verrucomicrobiales bacterium
AGTCGGATTGGTATCGAATTCATCTGGCAGTTTCCGAGCCTAAACATCGACCGCGACAACCGGAAGGCGAAAGGGCAGCAGCGCTTCAAAAGTTGAACTCTGATTTGTTTTCCTTGAAGTATCAATTGATACCGCTTGCGCAAACTACTGGGGTGTCGATGTGTTCGATGATTTTCCGCAAGGCTTTCTCGTGCGCATCGGCTGGCCGAGAATCACGATCCGTCGTTCAATCGCCTGTCTGATCGTGTTGATGGGCACACTCCGCGCTGATTCTCAACGATTCAGACGCTCAAGTAGTCGGCGATAGGTTTCGTGCTTGGTTTTCCAACGAGTGACCCGAGTGGCATGGGTGGCGGATTGGGCTGGATCGAGTGCGTGGGCGATGCCGGGTTGCGCGCCCACGCCGAAGCCGCCCATGTGAACGATCGTCTGGATGCTGTGGACGCCGGTCCGTTTGGCGCTTGGGGTCATGTGGCAGCTCACGCATTGCCGGAAGAGTGGTTCGCGTCCGCGAGTTCCCCAGTCGCGCGCATCGGCGGGTTGGAAGATGACACGGTAGAGCCGGCGGTCATCGGGTTCGCGATGGAGTCCGCCCTGGTTGAGATTGTCGAACAGTAAACGCCGCTTGAAAGTGTATTCCATGACGTGCATTCCCACCTCGGTATTGGTGTACGGTTCCGATGTTCCATCGTTGTTTCGATAGGTCCGATGACGGACCGATTCGACAATCTTCGTGGGCGTTGGGCGGAGCTGATCGTCGAGTGTCATCATGAACTGAATCAAGGCGACCTCCGTGCCCGCGGGAATCTGCGGCGCGTCTATTTTCAGCAGGATAAATCCAAACTCGGCGGCCTGGCGCCAGTCCACTCCGGTTTGATCGAGGCGTTTCAGGTAGTCGGTCAGTTGTGCTCGCCCGTCGGGGAAGCGGTAGAAAACGCGGAAGTAGGACCGGCCGCGATAGTTACGGGCGTGCATGGTCAGAAATCGGTCATAAAGATCCTCGTGGATGTCAGGCTGATGAAAGTCGATCTCCACCCATTCGTCCGGTTTCGTCAGCAGTCCGTGTGGGAGATAATCGTTGCTGCTGGCAAAATCCTGCTTCCGGGCGAAGTGCCCGGAATGGATGGCGGCGGCGTAGGTGTCCGGGAGTTTTTTAATTGCTGCCGGGGACAGGGCCAGAGATTCGATGGCGCGAGCCAGTTTGCCACACAGCCGGTCGCGCCGGTGGCGGGTTTCGAGAGGGCCGAAACGGCGGATATTTTGATCCGTGAGAAAATCGTGGGCGGCCCACAGATCCCGTAGCAGCACGGCGCGTCGCAGCGGGTCATCAATCATCCGCGAACCGCCAGCTTCAAGGAATTCATCCAGCAGGAGATTCAGCTTTTTTGTGGTGGCGGGGTCGGACCAGTATTCTGTGTTTCCCCATCCCAGAAAGTCGAGGTAATCGCCGCCCTCGATGCGGGTGATCGGTTTACCGCCGGGTCGCGATGGCAGGTTGCTGGATCGGGTGTAGAACGCGGCGAACAGCCGGTTCCACAAATGATTGGAATCCGCATGGTAAACGGCCAGGGGCAGGGCGCTCTTCAGCGAACCGTCCAGTTTGCCTCCCTGGTGGTAAGCCGGCTCCGGCTCCGAGCTGTGCGTAAGCGGGACCCCCCCGTCCCAAACGCAGGCCACGAATGCGAGCACAAGAATCAAAACAGATCGGTTCGGTTTCTCCGGCATGTGTAATCGTTCAATCTCAGGATTCACAATGAGATGTCAAGTCAACCGCGGGCTGTCAATACTCGGTGATATCAATCGGGTGCCGTCCTTGCCGCGATTGATTCGGAAAAGCGTCTTCTGAGTCATTTCCCATTTCTGGCATTGATCAATACCGTCTGGTTGAAAGCAAGGTTGGAACGTGTTGCCTTTGTTCCGTCGAGGAACTGGATGACCAGGTTGACGTGTGTCCGGACACCAAGGCCAAAGTGCAGCACGGGATCGTTCTGCCCGAGATAGCCGCAGTTGCTTTGCGATTCCCGCATTCCGAGCAGGGTATTTCCGGCTTGTCCGGCGGGGTAGAGGTCTCCGGATTCGATCGAAGTAAAGTTGAAATTGCCGTCGTTGCGGTAAACTTCGTTCATTTCGTTTCCGGGGTCGGCAGAACCCTGATAATTGCTGACTCCAAACAAATCCAGATCGCCATCGCGATCCATGTCGAAGCTGATGAAGGCACGGGTTGGCTCCCGACGTGATTCGATGGCGCGCGGCTTGATTTCGGTGAACATGCCATTTCCATTATTGCGAAAGACGTCGTTTTGAATGCCGCTGCCATCGTCAAATGTTGTCCCGTTAATCAGGTCGTAGTCTCCGTCATTGTCCAGGTCACACCACACCGCTCCGTGCGAGCCACCATCGGGATCGGCGATGCCCCGGCGGTTTCCTTCTTCAACGAATTCTCCGGTGCCCATATTGTGCAGGAAGAGATCGGGCAGGGTGCCCTTGCTGATCAATGGAAGATAGAGGTCCGGCAACCCGTCATCATCCACATCTGCCCACATGGCGCCGTGTCCGCCGTTGAGATTTGGTCCTTTCCAGATGTCGGTGAAGGACAGTTGAGCCGGAGTCGTAAGCCTGACCGTTTTTACGGGTGGCTTGAATCGGCCGATCGCGACAACCCAGTCGGAGGTGGACGGCAATTTGAGGGTTTGCAATTCCGGTTTCAGATTCCCGAGACGGATCTCCGCGTAGGGTTTTTTGGTGTCAACAGCCACGACCGGCGACGGCTTCGTCATGCTTGAAAGATCGATCTGAATGGTTGCCGTGGATTCGCGGTAAAGGACCAGGCTGCTGGTCTTGCCGCTCCGCAGAACCCGGGTATCCGGATTACTGCTCAGATTGTTTTTCGTTACCATGTCCGGAAGGAACCTGGATTTGCCGTGGAAGAATACGGAATAGGTCTTGATCCAGTGCTTGTTGGGGAAAGCGCCGCCGGGGCTCAGGCTGGGGTGGATGCCCCAGATGTTGGCCACGCCGCCGGCCAGGGTTGAATGATAGAGGCCGCGCCGCACGAGTTCTTCGCTGTAATCCTTTTGGGGATACTTGTTCTGGCGAATACGGAACCGGTCCTCTGACATGACCGGAACATCGGGCACGGCCTGGAGCGCGGCGCGATAGACATCGTAGGTGGGTCGATGATGCTCGTAGCTGCTGTAGTCCAAACCCTTGTTCCAGGCAGCGTCGAGCGTGTGATCGGTGCCATGATTGGGACCCTCCGGCCGGCCGCCGAGAAAATGGTTCCATCCCATAAGCCGGTGTAGCGAATCCCGCCAGCGTTTCACCTGGTCCGCCTTGACCCATTCGTCGAGGTCGAATCCGTACCCCATGCTCCAGCCGGGCAAGGGTCCGAGGCGGGCGGCGATGTAACGTTGCAGACGCGCGTCAACTGCTCCGCCAATTCCGCCGCTCAGACTTCGTGGTGTCTGGGACCGTTGATGATCTCCCCAGGGCCAGATATGCACCATGCCGCTGGCTTGATGCGTATTGGAGATCAAGAGCTCGAGCGCTTCAAAGGTCCGCAAGTCCGGATCCTTCATTCCTGATTGGACTTTGGCGGGGCCGTCCATGTTGAACCAGCGTCCGCCGATGACGGGAACGTGGAAACCATTAAAGCCGTGATGCACGAGGAACTCTTTGATCTTGTCGTCGATGAGTTTTGGATTCTGGTGAAATACTTTCGGGCTGCCGCTGCCGGTGATGTAGTCCCACATTACCAGTTGCGGAACGAAGACCGATTCCGAACCTTCCCACCCCCATTTGCCGCTGAATCCCCTGAGGAAGCCGTGTGCGTTCGCGCGGGTACTTGCCCTGATTGTCGCTTTGCCGGTATGGCCTTGAAGGGCTTCGTTTTTACTGTTGGTAACGAACGACCACCCTCCTGTCTGCGTGGCGGTGAACCTGAATGCCCAGGTCTTATTGCCGAGGAAGAACATTTCCGTTCGGCGTGTCTCGCCGCTGGCTTGATGAGTGAACACGACGGTGGTGTGCACGTCGAACGGGTTCCCGGTCCAGGACGAATTGGTGATTTCCCATTGGAGGAACGGGGACCATTGGGTTCCGTCTTTGTTACCGAGGTCAGCCGCCATCATCGATGTGGGGAGATCGGCGAAAAAGATCCCGATCAGGCAGGCAGCGGCTTTGGAGAACATGTCATCCCTTCTCCGACACGCCCCCGGGAATGTCGAGCTTCGGCTTCAATCTCCCGGCGGAACTGAGCCAGATTGATGAACTTATTTTAGCGCCCCTCCAGATACGGCGGATGCCCGAGCCTTCTTTTCCCGGATACTCTCCTTCCACAATGCTGCGTAGAGACCCTTGACCAATTTCACCCGCTCGAGCAACTGATCTCCCTGTCGTGCCAGTTCAAGAACTTCCGTCAATGCGGGTGCCGCCCCCTCATCAACCGCCTTCCGCGCCTCGGCGACAATCATTTCAATCTCACCCAGGCGCAGGAGCTGTTTTTTGATGAGTTGATCCACCTCGGCCATCTTCCAGAATCGCAGCCCCTTTCTGGTGATGTAAACCGGCGTCGTGTGCGCCAGTGAACCATCCGCGCCCGTGCCCTTTAGCGCCAACCAGACTCCGCCCGTCACTGGAACAGTTACATTCATCACAAGTTCACCCTGTCCAGCGCGGGAAGCCACGACGCTCTCGATCACTTCGCCATGCGCAATCAATTCCAAACGACTGCCCGCACCCGGAACCGGGTCCACCAGCAGGTGCCCGCGCACCCGAACAGGGCGGTCCCGATCCAGTTCCAGGGTGTCACCGGGACGGGCCCCCTCGACATCCAGCTCCAGCATCGGACCATTGCTCACGAAGGTGCGACCTTGCCGAAATGCCTCAAACCAACTGTCCGCTGAAAACTTTTGCTTTTCCAGGCGCGCGTAAACCCGGGCCTCGCCGATGGTCCCACCCCACGGAAGATCCGATCCAGCCGATGCGGTCAGCCGATACCCGAGATTCAGAAACTCGTAATACAAGTCGGTGCCCAGCTTTCCGAACTGAAGTATCTCCGCAAAATCAACTTTGTGACGGGGTATGTTCAAGCTCATGTCGCGGTGGACAAAGAACAAATCACGATTCACGTGGGCATGGCCGCTTAGTCCTCCCTGTCTATGCACCTCGTCGAAAACGGTGTCGTAGAGATAGTATTTATCAGTGTCGCGCACGAACGCCCGGGTGTTCATGGCCAGCGTGTGTCCCAGTTGTTTGTGAGTGCGGGGACATTCCTGCCCCGGCGACAGCACATTCTGACCGTTGCTGACGCGAAAGTCTTTTCCGAATCCGCGTTGCTGGAAGAACGTCCGGTGGATATCTCCCATTTTGACAACGTTCGCAAGATGCACGTCTTCGGCCTCGACATAGGTCAACAATTTGTCTGCGTCGGAGTCACTCAGTATCTGGCAATGCACATGGTCGTCGCCGGAATACCAACCACGCGCCGCCATGTTGACCCATCTCTTCGGGCGATAGGTTTTCTCGCTGAATTCGCCCGGCTTCAGCGTGAAAGAATCAGAAACCACGGCGTGCTCGACTCCGCGCCGGACCACGACCTCCCATTCCCCGGGTGGCAGATTCATTTCAAAGGGTTCGGTGACAATCCAGAAAGTTCCATTGTGTTTCCCCGGCAGATTGGTCCGTCTCAAATTGGTTTGGTTCCCCTGACCGTTGAACTGCGGCACAATGTCCAGGGCCGTCGCCGGCCGCCGGTCGAGATTACAGGTCTTCCAACGCAGACTCACCATGGCGGGTGTCGGTCCGCCGGTGTCGTCGGAAAGCACGGTGAACTTCAGCCGCGCGGGCGTCGGAGATTTCACGCGGACCGGGACAATGCGCACGGTTCCGTCCCCGGTTCGCAGGGCGAATTTGAGCCGCGCCGGATCTTCGGGAACATCCGTCAGGCGAACCAGCAGCCAGGTAGTGCCGTTTGCGATGAGGCCGGTGTCCATCGGCTCGATGAATTCCCGGATCGAAAAACTGTGATCATATATCCGGCCCTGATGAATGCCGTTCCCTCGTTTTACGCACAACAGCAGCGCGCCGGCGTCCCCGGGAAGTTCCACCACCTTCGCCGGCTCCTGAAGGCTATTATGATCGGCCAGATTGAGGTGAACAATCGATTTGCATTCCTTTAGCATTGCGACGAATGCGGTGCTCGTCCGGTCCAGATTATTCAGTGCCGCCGCCCTTGCTGCGCCCGTGCCAGCTGCCTGTAGCTTCCGGGTCTCCATGCGCAATTCGCGGTGAATTGTCTCCACCTGTTTCCGCCGTTGCACCGGCACGAGGTAGGGGTAATTCAAGGTGAGTGCCTCGGCCAGCAATACCGCATTCTCCGGCACCATCCGTTCGGTCAGATTCATTTTCCAAGAAGATTCCTCCGTGCTTCGGTCCGTCGTCGCCGCCGATCCGGAAAGGGCAGTAAATTGGAACCGCCGTTTTTGCATTGGTTGAAACACCTTTTCGTTGGAGCCATTCACGGTAAACTTCAATCCGTCCCCACCACGGAACTCCACCTGGGACGCGATGATGGCGTTGGGGAAGAGCTGATGGGTGAATTCAACCGCGCTGCCTTTCCTTATTCCTTCGGGAGTATATCCAAACCACGACAGGCGCAAAGCTCCCCTGGTCTCCAGATTGGTGTATTGGGAGAGTTTCAGTTGCGGAGTATAGAGGGGTGCCAGAGTGATTTCTTTGCCGTCGATAGTCAGACGTACAGGCGGGCCATCACGGTAGAGAAGTGGCAGCAGCCTTTTTTGCTCATCTGGCATGACCCGATAGTTGCCATCGGCATCCAGCTTGTTTCGCAATTCCAGGGCAATCGCTATCGGCAGGTCCAGCGATGATCGTATTTCTACATAACGGGAATCACAGAGTATTTTTACGTCATGGTCGATGGTGTCCCCGGGCGCGCCATGACCGGAAACAAACTGCGGAAGAAAAAGACAGCTGAAGAGAATGAGCACGGACACTTTTTTTAAACGGCGTATTGGCAGTGAGGACAGTTGTAGGTTAGCGAGGAGCATAGCAGATTCAGTTTGCAGCCAATCGGTGGAAAGGCGGAAGACTTTTCGGTCGGGCGACCATTGGCGTGTGACTTGAAAAAATGCCCCGCCGTGTACCCGATCGAAAACAGCTTGAGGCGTACGTCACTTGCCGCGCTGCTTGGAACGCGGTGGGTCCGGTCGGTTTGGCCTCGAATTCATAATGCAGTTTACGAGCGTAATCGGCCACTGCGCCAACCAACAGACGGGAGACGGGTCCCGCCACCTTTGACGCTCGAATCGACGATGCGTCTAAGGCTCAAGGAATCAGACCGAGGGATAAACGAATGATTCACGCAGTGCCTCTGCGTTGAAGGGAAGCTGATTTAAACGCGGAGGCGCGGCTTCTTCTTTCCTTTGTGTCCCGGGTGGCTTGGCGGTTACTGAGCGTAACCAGTTGACCTTGGAAAACCACGATGGTTGCCGAAGCGTTCCGCCGTGAATGTTCAGGGTCTCGCCAGTTTCGATCACGGCAGACTCGTGCGGCGTATGGGCGCATTGACCTCCGCACAACTCGACGCCGTCAAGGATTCGCTGCGGGATATTCTCGGCTTGTAACGCCGTTCGCGAAGTTGATCCAACGCGAATGGCGCGTCCAAGCCGAAACGATGCAGATGGAGCGCGGAATTCATTCCGCAGAAAC
>CALBIE010000093.1 GCA_937893495.1 uncultured Verrucomicrobiales bacterium
CTTTGTCCGGTCTTCGATTCGAGTCAGTCATCAGGAAAGCGGCGCGGCAGCGCACTCACTCCACGACCTGGCCTGGCCGCACTTCTACCCTACGGGCTAATAACGCGCCAAAACCTTTATTTCCTCAATGGGGAGAGCAACGCGGAATATCCTGATGTCATCGATCGCCCCGGTCAGGAACTGATTATAGATCGGCTGCGTTTCGGACCCCGGATCCCAATCGGCGCCGACTTGAAAACGAGTCCCAAATACCCCAATTTCATCGCCACCGTTGGTGGCATGCAGAACGCCGTTTACGTAGAGACGCTGCTGCTTCCCGTCATAAGTTCCGGCTAAATGATACCATTGGTTCGGCGTCGATCTGTCTCGGGAAATGGCGGCCTGACCTGGCATCCCAAAACAGGGCTTTCCAACGTCGCTCGAATACCCCAGCACGTAAACTTCAGCGCCAAACGGCTTCCTCTCCGCTACCGGATTCCCGGGTGACATAAAAGCAGCAAAAAACGCCGGACCGGCCACCGCGCCGGACGCCCTGAATGACTTCGAATCCGCACGAAACCACAGGCTGATAGAGAATGGACCTTTGATATTGTACGCACTGTCATCACGAAACATGTAGTCGTTGCCGTCGAAGGCGTAAGCGCTTTTTGGCCTGCCATTGCGGTCGCTTGTGAGTTTTGCTCCCTGAACTTTCAAGTGCAGACCGTTTCCGCTCGAATCATTCGCGTTTCCATCAAAGGTATAAATTGCGAGGGCATCCGAACTCAGTTTGGATGGCGGCATCACTTTCCTGGGAGGGGGTGCAGGTTCTTTCTTGGGGTCCTTTGCTGCAACCTCGGCCTTCTTTTTCAAGTTGGTCGATTTGGCTGGCGGATTCACTTTCCTGGGAAGGAGTGCAGGTTCCTTCTTGGCATCCTTTGCTGCAACTTCGGCCTTCTTTTTCAAGTTGGTCGGTTTGGCTGGCGGATTCGCTTTCTTGGGCGGGAGCGCAGGTTCTTTCCTGGCATCCTTTGCTGCAACTTCGGCCTTCTTTTTCAAGTTGGTCGGTTTGGCTGGCGGATTCGCTTCCTTGGGCGGGAGTGCAAGTCCTTTCCCGGCATCCTTTGCTGCAACCTCGGCCTTCTTTTTCAAGTTGGTCGGTTTGGCTGGTGGATCCACTTTCCTGGGTGGGAGTGCAGGTTCCTTCTTGGAGTCATTCGGTGCAGCATCCGCTTTTTTCGGCAGGTTGGTCGATGTGACCGGCGAGACGCCTGCCTTGACCGAAACCCCTTCAATCAATGCCGGCGAGTCCAGGTTATCGGCCGAAATTGACGAGGAGATTAATGACGCTCTTTGCTTGAACGCACTGCTGCTTTTGCCGGGTAATCCAAACCAATAGACGCCGAACCCAATCGCGGCAACGGCCAGCAGTACAAGCATTGGCCTGGGGTTGATGGTGGCGATCCGTGAATCTTTCTCGATGGTCTCATCGTCATCCGCGGATCCGGCCCGATGGGAGTCCGAATTTGATTTTGAGATTGGAGCAGTTGCGGAAGCAGGTCCGGCTTGATGGTTTTCACCCAAAGTCGTGGCCTTGCCGCAGTGGATGCAGGCTATTGTTTTCCCGAATGACTTTTCGACGAAGCGAATAATTCCTCCGCATTCGGGGCAGTTATGGATCCTTGGTGCTTTCAAAATACAATTGTCCCTTGCTTATGAGAATCGGGAGCAGGATTTAATGAAGCTACTCAAGATAGTTCCGGGTTTTCGACATTCTCCAAAGGTGGGCTTGGCTGGGCTGGACAGTTTTCCATTCACGAAATTCAACACGCTAATAGAATAAACCGAAGAACGATATCCTCAATCCTTTCTTTCGACGCTGTAAACGGTTCAGTTCTTGACGATTGATACAAGCGTTCCGGTTTCCCATTTGTCCGGCCTTCGATTCAAGGCAGCCATCAGGAAAGCGGCGCGGCAGCGCACGCACTCCAAGACCTGGCGGAAAAGCGTTCGCTCCCTTAACGAGGCAGATCGGTCCGGACAATTGCCAATAAAGGTGTTCTTGTCTTTTGATACAAACGTTTTGATTTTCATCTGAGCCAGATGTAGCACAGGCACATGCGATGGAGTAAGGAGCGGGAAAAGATCAGAGGTTCGGCATAGCCTCACCCCACCCAGTAAACGTAACCGGAGTCGGTTCTGACTTTGAGACAAGGGTTTTCATTCGCCTTCTCCCGCCAAGCAGTGGCTCGGTGTTCTCCGTGTCCTTTGTGCTGATGCAAGCATAGGTTGAACACGGAGGACACGGAGAGCACAGAGGGTCACCGAGTAGTAACCAAGGGGGTGATTTTGATACATGAGTTTTCTTCGGCGCGTTCTCACCGGCGAGTTGGGGATTCGATTGGTTGGCATCTGTCTGGCAATTTCGCCGCTACGCGGCAGTGGTTTGCGCGCGACCGATCAGCGGGTTTGCTGCGCGGTGCCGACGGCTTTTCATATTGCGCCACGCCCCGGGCCGGGAATCGTTGAGAGCACCATTTTTGCGCCTTCTTGTATTTTTTGTGGCTGTTCCACATCCGCATTCAGGCGGGACGCCAGGATTCACCTGAAAAACGACACAAACGCTTCAACGACCCACGTGTCGGGAAGAAAAACTTGTCAAACCGACACCCTGTGTCACTTTACGCCGAAACTTTCGAAAGAAACTACTTATGGAAAAACCAAAAATTGTCGCCTACCTGAAACCAAGCTGCGGCTGGAGCATGGGTGTGCGCGCCATCATGAAGAAGTACGACCTGCCTTTTGAGGACCGGGATATCATCAATGATCCGGTTCAACGGGCGGAAATGATCGAGAAAAGCGGGCAAATGCTCAGTCCCTGCGTGGAGGTCAACGGCCAGATGCTCGCCGACGTCAGTGGTGAGGAAGTCGAGGCCTTCCTGGTGGCCAACAGCCTGACGAGCCCGAATGACACGATTCCTGAAGCGCCCATCGATCAACCCTGCGCCCATGAGATGGATCAGGGCGCGCCATTGGCGTTCAAGCGACAGTAATTTCAAGTTCCTCCTCCTGAGGGCGTGGGGCCGACGGCTCCGCGCCCTTTTTCCATTCACACGGGCCTTTTGAAGCTCGCGTTGTCCGGCGATATTCGATAGCAAGGCCGGCCATGATTAGCCGCCGGGATTTCTACGAGCAACGGGCACCCTTTCGCGCGCGCGAGTCCCGGCGTTTTTATCATCGCCTGCTGCGGAGGCATTATCAATTTCTGGTACCGCCGAATCAACGGGTTCTGGAGGTGGGGTGCGGCCTCGGCGATTTACTGGCGGCGGTGAAACCCAGCGAGGGTTTGGGCATCGATTTCAGTCCGGCAATGATCGAGGCAGCGAAACAACAGCAGGCGGATTTGAATTTCGCCACCGCTGAAGCCGGCGAATTCAAGGGCGAACAGCCGTTCGACTACATACTTTTGTCTGATCTCGTGAATGATCTGCCCGACGTGCAATCGGTGCTCGACAGCCTGCGCGCGAACGCCCATTCCGGTTCGCGCCTGGTCGTTAATTTCTTCAATAACGTCTGGCGCCCGTTTCTG
This sequence comes from uncultured Verrucomicrobiales bacterium, assembly GCA_937893495.1. GTDB lineage: Bacteria > Verrucomicrobiota > Verrucomicrobiia > Limisphaerales > JAYPXF01 > CALBIE01. The sequence continues at coordinate 3,569 of CALBIE010000093.1, forward strand.
GCCCTGGCCGCCGCTCTCGGATTTAAGTCGCCGACGCTGCAACAGAACTGGCTGTCTTCCGGTGACATGAAAAACCTGCTGGAACTGGCCGGCTGGGAGGTCATCAAGACGGACGCGCGAATTCTCTTTCCCCTGCCCATTCCGATTGTCGAATGGATTTTCAACCGATGCCTCGCCCCGCTCCCAATCATCCGGCACCTGTGCTTGACAGTCTTCATGGTCGCCCGCCCGAAACCGGCGGTTCCGGAAGAACAGCATTTTAAGTGCACGGTCGTGATTCCCGCCCGCAACGAAGCCGGCAACATCGAGGCAGCCGTCCAGCGCACGCCCGAACTGGGCAAAGGAACCGAGATCATCTTCATCGAGGGCCATTCCAAGGACAACACCTGGGAGGAAATCGAACGAATCTCGAAGAAGTATCCCAAGCGAAACATCCGGCGAATCAAACAGGAGGGCTCCGGCAAGGGCGGCGCGGTGCGCGAGGCGTTTGCGGAGGCGACCGGCGACATTCTCTTCATCCTCGATGCAGACCTGACGATGCCACCGGAGGAATTGCCGAAGTTTTACGAAGTGGCCCGCAGTGGCCAGGCGGATTTTGTAAACGGCGTCCGACTGGTGTATCCCATGGAAGATGAGGCTATGCGCTTCATCAATATGCTGGGCAATCATTTTTTCAGCCGCGCGTTCACATGGCTGCTGGGGCAGAGCATCAAGGACACGCTCTGCGGCACGAAAGTGTTGTTCAAAAAGAACTACGAATTGATTGCGAAGAACCGCGACTACTTCGGCGACTTTGATCCGTTCGGGGACTTTGACCTGTTGTTTGGCGCGGCCAAATTGAATCTGAAGATTGTCGATTTACCGATTCGGTATCGGGCGCGCACCTACGGCGATACAAATATCGACCGATGGCGCCATGGCTGGCTGCTGCTGCGAATGACCGCCTTCGCGGCGCGGCGGATGAAATTCATCCGGTAATCGTGGAACTCAACGCCGAATCGGCGTCAGGCGCGTTCCATGTATTTGCCGGTGCGCGTATCGACCTTGATGCGTTCCCCGGTCTTGATGAACAACGGCGCCTGAATGGTGATGCCGGTCTCGAGAATGATCGATTTCTGCACGTTGTTGGCAGAGTCTCCCTTGATTCCCTCGGGGGCCTCGGTCACTTCGAGAACGACACTCGCCGGGATGTCGAGCGAGACTGCCCGATCCTCGACAAACGTCATCGTAACCTCACCGTTCTCAACCATGTAATCCTTCGAACTCCCGACGATATCGGCTGTAACGGTGACGGTTTCATAGGTTTCCGGATCGGAAAACACATAATCCTGACCGTCCAGATAGCTGTATTCCATTTTCTTCGTGAACAGCGGGATGATTTCCACCTTCTCGTTCGAACCAAAGCGGAGGTGGGAGGTCTTTCCGGAACGGATGCTGCGGACGGAGGCGAGGACAAACGCAGTCAGGTTGCCCGGCGTGCGGTGAGTCATTTCGAGGACTACGGCCACGTCACCGTTGTGGTTGATGGCCATGCCTTTGCGGAGGTCGTTTGCGGAGGTGGTTGACATACTATCAGTTGCTCAAAGGGTTGATTCTCTTCAAAAACAGGGGCGCAGGATAGCCAAGAAGCCCTTTGGCGCAAGCCCTCCTTTCAGGGATGGTCCGGCTTAGCCTGAAAAAATCATAGAGGATCGAAGGGAGAGGCGGGAAGAGCGTCTGA
>CALBIE010000094.1 GCA_937893495.1 uncultured Verrucomicrobiales bacterium
TCACAATGTTACCGGGAATCGAGATTTCCTCAGCATTGGCAGTCAGGATCCCGCCACCGAACTGCGACGACAATCCTCCTCCGCTGACGCCAATCGTTCCGAGGTTGACAAAACTGCGGGCTCGCATTCGCTGGTTGTTAGCGATGAATTCGTAGTTGAATCCGGGAGAAAGTGTCATGATCCCGCTGAGATCGTTGGTGAAATACTGAGTGTTCAGAGTCCCGTAAGGGACTGAGCTGAATACGTTGAACTGACCACTGTTCAGAAAAACCGTGGCGTCGACCTGGGCATTATTGGTCAATCCCCGGTTCTCAAACACTGGTAGTGTCGCACTACGCACGCCAACCGGCAGTAAACAGGGCAGCATCACCAACGCCAGCAATATCAGACGGGAAAATTTAAACAATCCAGCCATCATTGTCCCACCTGACTTTCCAATGCCTGGATTGTCGTTCCGTTGGGAAAAACAGCAAAGATGGTTGTTGTATCAAAGTAACCCCAGGTGAAGCCTCGGAATCCGGTGGCTTCACGAAGGAAGAACGGCGTGGAATTGATAATGTGCGGCCCGACCCGACTGAATGTGATTTGAATGCTGGGTTGAATCACACCTGGTCCGTCGAGCGTGCCACCAAATGGCCCGACCGTGTTCAAGGCGCTGTTATCCGTCCATCCGGAAGTTGTCGTTCGCAAGATACTGAACGGCGCGGATGAGCCACCGCCAACAGTTCCAAGGTCGGCCGCTGTGAAGACGATATCAGGCGCTATCACAATCCTCCGGACCACTTGATTCGTCACGACGCCATTGGTCACATAAGAATCCGTATATTGGTTTGTCGTGGAAAACGTGGTGCCCAACAAGGAGTCGAAATTCACCCTGCTTAAATTCACCTTGTCGATTCCCGGCCTTAGCGCCGTGGCGACCAGCACATTGGTGTTGGCCGAATTGGTTACTCCGGGGGGCGCACCAAACGGTGAACTGACAAAATTGGTGTCCAGCACCACATCGCCAAGAGTCGCTTCAATATTGAAGTTCCCCCGGCGCAACAGATAGCGCAATCCACCCGCATCATCCCGGGTGATGCCCGTGTAGTATTCACCCGCCTGCAGATTGCCAACTTGCGCGGGATCAGGATTTTCAACTCCGGCGACGGACGTAAATTCTGTTGCCAGCGAGTCGACCCGCATTTCAATCGCATCGGCATAAGTTGTGCTCGGTGGAGTAAATACAGGATCATGAACTTCGTAAGTGTAAAGTGTCCCGTTAACCACGTTCGTCGGCACCCAGGTAACGGGATCAAAATTTCGCTGAACCACGAGATAGTTCGTGCTACCCGCCGGAGTCTGCCGATCTCGCAGACACCATGTCCAGCGCTCGGGGTTGCCCAAACCCATCTGTGAGAGGACTATTCCGAGCGTCGTCGATCTCAGATCCAGAATGCCCAGATTACCTGCCTTAAAATTTTGAGGCCCCTTGCTCGAAAGGGGAAACTCGGTCAACGTCGGAGTCATTGAACTCGCCCCAGGAATCGCATTTAGAATAGTCATTGCCTCGGTTACCGCCGTGACCCCATCTTGCCCGAAATAATTCAGGAACGAGGAATCAAACGCGTAATTCAACGTCGGCACGTTCCAACGGTATTCTTCGGAAAGGTTCATGGGGCCGCCCGTTTCGACACCGATAATACTCAGGTTGTAACCAATCGCCGTGGCCTGATAGGCAGCGAACGGGCCGAGCAGCGAGAAAGCCCGCGCCGGGACGACCGCAAGCAGCAGGCAGGCAATTGCCGCCATCATGCATTTCCAGTTTGATTTCAGGTGCGTGTTCATCGGATTCGAATAATTCGGTATAACGCCGCCGCCATGGTTTCAACCTGAAGCGAATCAAACACGCCGGGAGCGAATCTCGAGCGCCCGAGATCAATCCAATGGATCCCATTGGTTGAGCGTTGCACCTGATAAACCAGACCCGGTTCACTGTTCCAGTTCAACCAGATTCCCTGTGCATTTCGTTGAATCGAGGTACGCAACACGCTATCGCGATTGCGGGGATTCGTCCCAGCCAGGAATTCCTGCAAGTTGGACGCTCCATCTCCATCATCATCAAGTCCGGTACCCGGCCACGCCGCCGAACCACCAGGCCAGTAACGGGCTTGCCAGTCGTCCGGCAGACCATCATTGTTCAGGTCCTCAGCCCAGGTTACTCCTTCCGTCGGCAGGGAAACCAGCGCCTCACGTCCATCTCTAAGTTGATAACTCAATCTTAACGCATTTGTGACACCGGGAGCCAAGCCACTGATGACCAGAAAGTGATTCGTGGTAGAAATCGGAGTCAGGGCCGATCCAAGATAGATTCGATATTCAGCCACATCAAATCCCGCCAACTCAGCCCAACTCACAGCGAGCCGGGACTGGCTCAACGCCGACACGGACGGAGCAGCCAGCACCGGCAACGGCTGCGAGGCGGAATATCGTTGCGCGAAAAGATCAAAGCCCGGACCACCGTTGCTGTAACTGGACCAGACCACGAGAAAACGACCATCATCATGAGCCGTCACCGCCGGATGCATCTGTTTGTTGAACGTGGTCGAATTCACCCGAAACTCATTTCCCGCGCGATTGCCAGTCGCCCCAACCACTTGCCCGAAGACTCCCTCGTATGAACCGTCCTGCCCCATGCTGGTCCAGATCACCATCACACTCGCACCATGGCCGGCAAGGATGGGCGCATATTGGTCACCGTAAGTCGTGGAGTTCACCCGTGCAGCCCCACCCGCCGCGACTCCGGCCGAACCAAATCCCCGTGCATACACGTCCCAACCGTCATTCCGACTGGTCGAACTGCGCTCACCCCATACCATGATGAACCCTCCGGAAGACAATCCCTTAATGGCAGCGTTGGCGCAGACACTGCCGCCCTCGTTTGCTTTGAATTCATCGCCACGCCCAGCACCATTGGCATTAAACATCCGGGCCATGACATCGACATCAAACGCGTCGCCCCCGTTCTGATCCGCGCCCCGGCGAGATTCGGAAATCCAGGTGACCACAAATCCGCCATCAACCAAAGCGGCAACTTGAGGGGTCCGTTGATTATAAAGGGTGGCTTGGTTAATTGAAATCTCTCCACCGATGGCGGTACCCTGGCTGTCAAAAAGTCGCCCAGCAACTCCCTGCAAGTGACCGTCCTGATTGTAACTGGACCAAACAATGGCAATATTACCGGAGGATAGAACGGCCATAGCGGGGCAAATCTGGAACTGGTTGGTATAACTGTTAACGCGAATATCGCCAGTCGCGAAAGTGCCGTCCGGTCGCGCAATCCGCAAATAGACATCCTGCATCCCCGGCTCACCTCCTTGCCAGACGAACGCTGCCCCACCATTTTGAAGCATTCCGACCGAAGGTTTATCCTGATTTCCTTCGGCACCCGCGTTGACACGAAATGGCGCGAGCACACCAGAAAGATTGTCATTCAACCGTTGGGCACTAATGCCCGTGCCGATTCCATCAGTAACACCATCCCGCCAAACGACATATCCACCGAGCGCATCAAAGGCCAACGCCGGAAAAACCTGATCACCGGACAAAGGTCCGGAAAGTGAATACTCGCTGGCAAAGGGGGAATAAACATCCTGCGATGACGCCTGCCCAATACCGCTATGCAAAAAGCAAGCGGCGAGAAAACCAGCATAATGGCGGGTTTTTAGCATCATCGAATTACCGAAACAGTTATCAGACCCCCGGTTCCATGTCCACGTTTTCTTGGGTTTTTGGAGCTACGGATTTTTCCCGATAAATTCCCGGAAGCCCTTTGCGAGCAACGATTTCCGAGAGCAAACCAACTGTAGGTTCGGTCCGCGCCGGAGGCGACAACCCGACTGTCCAAATCGACAGAGGAAACAGTCGGGGTTCACGAATTACCAGAAAAAGGTGAAGATTCAACTGAAGGTGCCATGTCACCTCGATCAACGCCTCACGAGCGGCTGATTCCGCGGTGTATCCCGCCGTGCAAAAGGCATATCTTCATCCGTATGAACACGATTTCCGGCCGGGTCGATGATTGT
>CALBIE010000095.1 GCA_937893495.1 uncultured Verrucomicrobiales bacterium
CCGGAAAACCAAGGGTGCCGGGAGTGAGTTTGGGTGGCAATGTCTCGTGGCGCGGCGCCTGGCCGAACGCGGCGTCCGTTTCATCGAGTTGATTGATTCCGGCAGTCGGCCGAACTGGGATTCGCACGGTGACCTGAAGGAACATGAGCGCCTCGCCTACAACGTCGATCAACCCATGGCGGGTTTGATCACGGATTTGAAGCAGCGCGGCATGCTCGAAGACACGTTGATTCTCTGGGCGACGGAATTCGGTCGCACACCACGCAAAGAGGGGAAATACGGGCGTGGTCATCACGGCGAATGTTTTTCAATCTGGCTGGCAGGCGGCGGCATCAAGGGCGGCATGGTCGTGGGCGAAACGGACGACATTGGCGCGCAGATTGTGAGTGACCCCGTGGAGGTGCACGATGTCCACGCGACGGTTCTGAATCAGCTTGGCATCGACCACGAGAAACTGACCTATCGCCACGCCGGCCGCGACTACCGGCTTACGGATGTGCACGGGCGGGTGATGCGCGATATTCTCGCGTGATTCAAAGGTCGGGGGAGTGGAAGCTTCAAGCTTCAAAATCCAAACTCCAAAGAAGCTCCAATCCGGAACGACGCAATTGGAGCGACGGGAGCGCGGAATTCATTCCGCAGAGGCGTCCGCTTTCCACCAGCGTTTACGCATTTCCCAACTCCTCGAGACTCCACACCATTTCGTGTTTCAGAACCACCCATCAAAACCTGCGGGAGTCGGTTGGCAAATCCACATTTCTGCGGAATGAATTCCGCGCCCCCTTCTGCATGGTTTCGGCTGATATCCAATTCTGTCCGCGTTCGCAGAACTGTTTTCGATTCGGGGAATGGTTGCGATCTGACCGTTGTGTTCTCGGCCGTTGTGTTTGAAAGTTGAGTTGTCTTTGGAGCTTGGAGCTTCGGATTTTGGAATTTCTTTCCCCGGATTCGTTCTCCATGCTCGCCGCGTGAGCCGATTCAAAGTTGTTGTCACCGATTTCCTGACTGAGCCGTTGGATCGTGAACGGGAGATTCTCGGAGATCTCGCGGATGTCGTCGCGTTGGGAGCTTTGTCGGAGGATGAAGTTGTTGGACAGGTCGCTGATGCCGATGCCGTTTTGTTGTATCATCTCATTTCGCTGACGGAGAAATCCATTTCCACGATGTCGAACTGCCGACTCATTGTTCGCGCCGGGGTTGGATATGACAATGTGGACTGGCGTTTCGCCCGCGAACGGGGAATCGATGTCTGCAATGTCCCTGATTACGGCACGGAGGATGTGGCGGATTCCGCGATTGGTCTGATGCTTTCGCTGACGCGCGGCATTCACTACCACAACAGCCGACAGCGTCGCAGCTTGGGTGAATGGGGTTACACGGCTTATCCGAAAGTGCCGCGACTTCGGGGTCGCACGTTTGGCGTCATCGGATTGGGACGAATCGGAACTGCCGCTGCTTTACGCGCCAAGGCGCTGGGAATGAACGTCGCTTTCTACGATCCCTATGTTCGCGACGGCACGGACAAGGCGATTGGCGTGAAACGGGCGGAGTCTTTGGAGGCATTGCTCGGACAAACCTATGTGCTCAGCCCGCATTGCCCACTGACGCCGGATACGAAGCACATCGTCAACGATGCGACGATTTCGCGTTTGCCCGAAGGCGCCTATGTCGTGAACACCTCACGGGGTGGTGTGATGGATGTGAATGCAGTTTTGCGAGGAATTGAATCAGGACATCTCGCCGGTGCCGGAATCGACGTGCTGGAAACGGAACCACCGACGGGATCGGAAGCCTTTATCCGGGCGTGGCGTGATCCGGAACACCCGGCGCATGATCGAATCATCGTCAATCCGCACTGCGCATTCTATTGTGAGGAAGGGCTGACGGAGATGCGTGTCAAGGCGGTTGAGAACGTGGCCCGGGTGTTGCGCGGTGAGGTAGCGCGTAACAAGGTCAATTGACACCGTTAATTCGCGCTGGTTTCCAGGTCGGCCATCGCCTTGTCTGCGCAGCTCGCGCAGATTCCGTGGGTGAACTCGGTGCCATGGAGTCGCTCAAAGTGGCTTTCCAGCGGTTCCCATTCATTGTTCTCATCCCGTATCATTTTGCACCAGCCGCAGATGCACGTGAAGGTCTTGGAAGGATTTGTCGTGTCGGCAGCGTAGTCAGGTGGTTGCATCACCCGGAAGATTCCGCGGGTCGCGACGGGGATTTCGTTTTCAATCCGGCAGGTGACTGTGCCCGCGACCTGAATCTCGGCACCGTTTTTTGTGAGAAAACGCGTTTCGATCTGAGGGAGCGATTCACCGCCGCACACTCGCTCAAACAATTCCCCACAATGTTTTCGCGACGCCGGGGCGATGATATCGAAGGCATTCATGGTGGCAGCTTCTTCGGCCGAGTAACCCAGAATTGTTTGCCATGCCTTGTTGACGTAGAGAAACCGTCCATCCGGTGCGACGCTTTGGATGATGTCGCCGGCGTTCTCAAGTAAATCGCGGAAATTGTCGGCACGTTCGCGAAGCCTTCGTTCGAGGGATTTGCGGCGCTCGTTCTCCTCCGAGAGTCTGCGGTTGGCTTCATTGGCCGCCAGAAGCACCCCGACCTGACGGCTCAACGCCTTCAGCGCGTGACGTTGGGCATCCGTCAGTTCGCGTGGTTGCCGATCGATCACACAGATGGTGCCAAGGGCAAACCCGGCAGGATCTGTCAATGGCATTCCCGCGTAGAATCGGATCCGGGGTTCGGAAGTGACCAGTGCGTTCTCGCGGAAGCGGTCGTCGATTGTGGCATCGGGCACAACGAAGAGTTCGTTGGGCGCGCAGATGGCGTGGGTGCAAAACGACACTTCGCGTGGCGTTTCCGGCGCGTCAATGCCGATCTTTGCCTTGAACCATTGCCGGTCGGCATCCACCAGGCTGATGAGACTGATCGGGGTTTGACAGATGTGGGAAGCCAACACCGCAATGTCGTCGAAACCAATTTCCGACGGCGTATCGAGCAGACCGGACGCATGCAGAGCCGCCAGTCGATCGGGTTCGTTTTCCGGAATTGGCGGGCTCATGAGAAAGTGCAGGGTAGGGGGCAGGCATCCGGGGGTAAAGTAGTTATCCGCCACGAGAATCTGTTGAGCCTGCGAGACGTCGGCGGCGTGTTGCGAAAGCGGTGGCGCGGGGTGGGGGAAAACCTCCCATGATTGGACGCGCATCGGGACCATGAACCCGGAATCCCCCTCACCCGCCCTTCGGGCACCCTCTCCCCCACCGGGGGAGAGGGATGGGGTGAGGGGGCGTCCCGGTTCATTGCGAGGGCCGGGGTGAGGGGGAGAGCGCGACGCCCTTCGCGGGGCTTGATTGGATTTTACAAACGGCTTCCCAAGGCCTACAAGACGAATGGACGGGCTTCGGCCAACGTCCGACCCTGTGTTCGCCAAAACGCCGGCTGGCTTTTGTGTCGAAGCCGACATTAGACTGGCGACAACCCGAAACTGAATTGCCATGTTTGATTTTCTTGCGGAACAAAATGCACCCATCTGCGGCGGCAGTCACCTGAACCGCCGCGAATTCCTTCAGGTGGGAGCGCTCGGTGCCATAGGCCTGTCGCTCCCACAGTATCTGGCCGCGAAAGAGGCCGGTGCGGTGAAGAAGGACAACGACCGTGCGTGCATCATGATTTTCAACCTTGGCGGCCCAAGCCAGGTGGACCTGTGGGACATGAAACCGGATGCGACTTCGGAGGTGAGAGGCCCGTTCAAGCCCATCCGCACAAAATCACCTGACATCGACATCTCGGAGATCCTCCCAATGCACGCGAAGATCGCCGACAAGTTTTCGCTGGTCCGTTCGTGTCATCACGATGGTGCGGCGGTGCATGACGCGGGCTGGCAGATGATGCAGACCGGTCGGCGATTTACCGGTGGTGTTCAGACACCTCATGCAGGTGCGGTGGTGAGTTATCTGCGCGGACGCAAGACGGATCTGCCGCCTTTTGTCGTGCTGCCGGAATTGATGGGGCGCGGCGGTGGCAATCTGCCCAACGGACAGGCGGGAGGTTTCCTCGGCAAGGCGCACGATCCGTTTGCGCTCATGGCAGATCCATCGAAGGCGAATTTCAAGGTGCCTGACCTGCTGCCCCCGGATCACATCGGCGCGCAGCGGTTGGACCGCCGGCGAAACATGCGGGACATCGTCGAGCAGGCGGTGAAGAATTTTGAGGCCAGCGAGGATGCCCGTCTGTTGGATGAAAACTTTCACGCCGCCTTCCGTATGATGACGAGCGAGCAGGCGCGGACGGCGTTTGACCTGACGAAAGAGCCAAAAAAGGTGCGCGAACGCTACGGCATGAACCGCTTCGGCCAATGCTGCCTGCTGGCACGGCGACTGGTCGAAAATGGCGTCCGGTTCGTGACCATCAACACCTTTCTCACAGTGTTCGGTGAAACCACGTGGGACATCCACGGGTCCAAGCCGTTCACGTCGATTGATGGGATGAAGAACATTGTCGCGCCGCTTTATGATCAGGGCTATTCGGCTTTGATTGAAGATTTGCACAACCGCGGAATGCTGGATGACACGATGGTGACATGCCTGAGCGAATTCGGTCGCACGCCCAAGGTGAATCCGGCCGGCGGACGGGATCACTGGCCGCAATGCTTCACCGTTTCCTTCGCCGGCGGCGGGGTGAAGGGCGGGCGGGTGATTGGCAAAAGCGATCCGAACGGCGGGTTTCCGGCGGAACGTCCGGTGGAACCCGGCGATATCGTCGCGACGATCTTTCACAGTCTCGGTTTCGACCATCACGCGCATCTGCCCGGTCCGTCGGGAAGGCCGTTTCCGTTGGTCGATTTCGGCAAGGAACCCATCAAGGAGCTGTTCGCCTGATGAAATCGATGTTCGTCCGAATCGCGGCCACTCTTGCGGTGGGATTCTCCTTGGTGGCCAGTGCCTCTGCGGTGAGCGGGAAGCAACCGGAAAACGCGCCCGGTGAAAAGGATGCGGCTTGGAGCTTTCGCAATCATGTGCTGCCGATTTTGTCCAAGGCCGGTTGCAATTCCGGCGGATGCCACGGCGCGCTGGCAGGCAAGGGCGGGTTTCGCCTGAGCCTGAACGGATACAATCCGGTCGGCGATCATTATGCCATTACGCGGGACGCCCGTGGGCGTCGGATAGAACTGGCGGAACCGGCGCGGAGCCTGTTGCTGACCAAACCGACCATGGCGGTGCGCCACAAGGGTGGTAAACGATTGGACCCGCGTTCACCAGACTACCAGATTGTGGCGGAGTGGATTGCGTCGGGAGCCCGGGAGCCAAGAGACGACGATCCCCGTTTGCAACGACTGGAGATTTTGCCGGAACGTTCGCTCTTGAAGAAGGACGATCGCCAACGGCTGAAGGTGCGGGCGCATTACACCAACGGCCGTGTGGAGGACGTGACCCGATGGGCGAAATTTTCCGCCACCGATGAAACTGTCGCGCAGGTGGATAAGAATTCAGGTGAGATCTCGGTTATTGGCTACGGAGAGGGCGCAGTGGTCGCGTGGTTTTCCAGCCAGATTGTTCTCGCTCGGGTAACTTCTCCATTTACCAACAAGATCACGGCGAAGGAGTTCGCGCGCGTTCCGACGGCGAATCGGATTGATCAACTGGTCAACGATCAATTGCGAGAATTGAAATTGAAACCGTCACCCCGGACGACGGATTCCGAGTTCATTCGCCGAGTTTATCTGGACACAATCGGCCTGCTGCCGACGCCGGCCGAGGCCAAGGAGTTTCTGGCGGACAAATCGCGCGACAAACGGTCGCGATTGATCGCCCGTTTGCTGGCGCGTGAGGAATACGTCGATTACTGGACCTATCGTTGGGCGGATTTGTTTTTGGTGAATGGCCGGTTGCTGCGGCCCGACGCGGTGAAGGCGTATTACCAGTGGTTGCGCGAAAAAGTTGCCACGAACACGCCGTGGGATTCCTTGGTGCGCGACGTCGTGACCGCTGTGGGCGGAAGCATCGAGAATGGCGCGGCGAATTTTTATGCCGTGCATCAGGATCCCGAAACGATGGCGGAGAATGTCAGCCAGGCGTTCCTGAGCCTGTCCATCAACTGCGCCAAGTGCCATAACCATCCGCTCGAAAAATGGACCAACGACCAGTATTACTCGTTTGCCAACCTGTTTGCCCGGGTGCGCGCAAAGGGCTGGGGCGGCGACCCTCGGAATGGTGACGGCGTTCGCACGTTGTACGTCGAGCCGCGCGGCGACCTGATTCAACCGCGCACCGGCAAACCGCAACCGCCGGCTCCGCTCGATGGCAATCCGATTCCCGCCGATGATCCCGATGATCGGCGGGTCCATCTGGCAGAATGGCTGACGGCACCGGAGAATCCCTATTTCACGAAGTCGATAGTGAATCGGGTCTGGGCGGCGTTGCTGGGGGTCGGCATCGTCGAGCCGGTTGATGATTTGCGCGTCTCGAACCCGCCGGCGAATGAACCGTTGCTGACCGCGTTGTCGGAATTCCTGATTCTGAACAAATACGATTTGAAGGCGTTGATGCGTTTGATTCTCGAAAGCGAGACCTATCAACGCTCCAGTGAAGCGTTGCCGGAGAACAAGGATGAGACCCGCTATTTCTCCCGCCACTATCCGCGCCGCCTGATGGCCGAGGTGCTGCACGACGCGATTGCCGGCATCACCGACATTCCCAGCGAGTTCAACAACATTGCGGTGTCGGATGGCAGCATGGTGAAGACGGATTTTTATCCGAAGGGAACACGGGCGGTGGAATTGTTCGATTCGGCGGTAGCGTCGTATTTCCTCAAAGCCTTTGGCCGTAACGAGCGGGCGATTACCTGTGAGTGCGAGCGCTCGAATCAACCGAGCATGGTGCAGGTGTTGCATCTGTCCAACGGCGACCCTCTCAATCAGAAGCTGGCGGGAAAAGACAGCCGGATCACGCGCCTGATGGAAGCGGCGAACCGACCGGCAGACCTGGTGAAACAGGCATACTTTCTCTGCCTTGCGCGCCCGCCGACGGTGAATGAAAGCCGGGCGTTCGGGAAGATCTTCACTGAAGCGCCGGAGAAAGAACGACGCGAAATCGTCGAGGATCTGTTCTGGGCCCTGATGACAAGCCGCGAGTTTTTGTTTCAACACTGAACCGATTTTACCACGGATGAACACCGATCAACACGGATGCGAAGCGATGGGGAGCGCGCCCGCCTCGGGCGCAGGCATCCGTGCCCTCGCGGATGCCTCCATTGGTCGGAACGACTCAGATGAAACCACCGGAGCGCGGCATTCATGCCGCAGGAACATGGATTTGCCAAGCGGCAAGCGAGATTTTGAATCGCCGATTCTAACACGCGAGTTGTTGCTCGGGTCCAAAACCGGCCGTGAGTGCGTGAGCGCTGATTGGGAACCGACGTTTCTGCGGCATGAATGCCGCGCTCCCGCTGGCGCGGGTCAGGACACGTTCGGAGGTGATTCAAACCGCTCGGAATATCGAACGTCATCAAAGTCTTTGGCGGGGGCGACCAAGACAACGCCCGAGGCGGGCGTGATCCCCTATGCGTGGGGACGACCGTAAACGACCATCAAGACTGTCAGCTCAATGAGACACTTACTTGCAAAGCGATTCATGCCATGCCTCGCATTGGTTTTCTCCCTCACAGGACAACGCTCGTGGGCAGCCTCGCTGGATTACCACACAGACGTTGCGCCGATTCTGCGGGATTACTGCGCGGGTTGTCACAACAACGACGAACTCGAAGGTGAACTGTCGTTTGAAACGTATCGCCAATTGATGAAGGGCGGTGAAAGCGGTACACCCATCGTGCCCGGCAAGGCGACGGACAGTCTGCTGTTCAAGGTGCTGACCGGAGGCACCAAACCAAAGATGCCTCCGAAGAAAGAACCGCAGTTGGCGGTGGAACAGATTGCAGTGATCCGGAACTGGATTAACGGCGGTGCCAAGGGTCCGGCTGCCGGAGCCGACAAGTCGATTCTTTCGACACTGAACATCCCAAAGATTGCGGCGACGAAGGGGGTTGTCCGGCCGGTTACAGCCATGGATGTCGCCGGTAATGGTCGAAGGGCCGTGGCGCGGTTCGGCGAAGTCGAATTGACCGAGAAGGACGGAAAGACCCGCGCGCACCTGCTCGGTGGGCTCCCGGGAAAGGTCAACGGCGTTCGCTTTTCCAAGGACGGAACGAGACTGATTGCCGCGAGCGGGGTCACGGGCCTGAACGGTGTTGCGGTCGTGTGGGATGTGGCCACTGGCCGAAAGTTGTTTGAGCTGGGCGAGGGCCATCGGGATATTATGTTCGATGCCGAGTTTTCGCCGGATGGAAAACTGATCGCGACGGCGGGTTACGATCGGAAGATCATCCTCTGGGACGCGAAGGAAAAGAAGGCCATCCGAACCATCGATGTCCACAACGGGGCCATCTTCGACCTGGCATTCAATTCGGACGGCACGGTCCTGGCCAGCGCGAGTGCGGATGAAACGATCAAACTATGGCGGGTTTCGGATGGCGAACGACTGGACACGCTCAACCAGCCGCTGGGCGAGCAATACAGTGTCGTCTTCACGCCGGACGACCGATTCGTCATCGGTGCCGGGGCCGACAACCGCATCCGGATGTGGAACCTGATCTCCCGAAAACAACCGACCATCAACCCCGTCCGTCACGCGCGCTTCGCGCACGAGGATGACATTGTGAAGATTGCAATTTCGAGAGATGGACACTGGCTGGTGTCGGCCTCATCAGATCGCTCGATCAAGCTGTGGAGCCTGCCGGAATTGCGGCAGGTCGAGGTGCATGACAAGCAACCGGATGTGGCGACGTCGTTGGTCTTTGAGCCGGATGGCAGGGCGTTCGTCGTGGGTGGAATGAACGGCACGGTCCGCACCATGTCGCTGGCACCCATACCATCGACGCCAATGGCAAAGGCGGTGGTGGT
>CALBIE010000096.1 GCA_937893495.1 uncultured Verrucomicrobiales bacterium
ATATCCAGTATGTCCGTGTTTGTTAACGTTAACGTCAGACGTGGCAGCTATACTTTATTCACTATCGAAAAAGTCTGCTTTTTTTGACTTCCACACCGGATTTACTACACTTTTACCCGCGTGAAAAACGGATATTCCTCCATATTTCAACAACCAGCATGGTTCGTTTTCCTGCAGTTGATCATTGGTTTATCTAATGCACAACTCGTTGCAGCCCAGCATGTTACTGCTGGTCCGCTATGGCAGGACTTCAAGCTCACATTGGAGTCGGGCACCCGCACGGAGGGCTTTGGCCCCCTTTATTACCAGACCGACACGAGCCAACACTCCATCGTTGGGTTTCCACCTTTTTACACCAGGACCATCAATCTCGAACTTGAGTATCAGGAGACCGATATCCTCTACCCGTTGCTGACGCATGACCGGTTCGGCGGAGAACACCGAATTCAGTTGCTCCAGGTGCTGAGTTATTCCGGGGGTCGGGACCAGGCAGAAACAGACAAGAAACGGTTCACGATATTTCCCATTTACTTCCAACAACGGTCCACCAATGCCGAATACAACTATACGGCAGTGTTCCCGTTCTATGGGCATCTGAAAAACCGCGTGCTCCGGGATGAAGTCACGTTCGCGATGTTTCCCCTCTACTCGAAGACACGAAAGCGCGACATTGTGACTCGGAACTATGTCTATCCGTTTTTCCATCTGCGCGAAGGAAACTCACTGCGCGGTTGGCAATTCTGGCCCGTCGCCGGCAAGGAAGTCCGTTTAGAGCACACCAGAACAAACGGATTTGGCGACGACGTTCATGTGCCCGGTCAACGGGAATCCTTCGCCATGTGGCCCTTCTACCTGCACAGTGAAACCGATCTCGGGACCACCAACCCAATCGTACAGACCGCCTCACTTCCGCTTTTCAGTATGTATCGGTCGCCCAACCGCGATTCCACCACGATCGTTTGGCCGTTTTTCAACTACGCGGACGACCGGGAGAAGAAATACCGGGAATGGGGATTCCCCTGGCCGCTCTGGGTGATTGCCCGGGGTGAAGGGAAGCACATGAACCGGGTGTGGCCGTTTTTCAGTCAAGCCAGTAACGCCACGCAGCGGAGTGAATTCTATGCCTGGCCACTGCTCAAAATGAATTGGGCCAACGCGGAACCGTTGGAGCACAAACGCACCCGCATCTTCTTCTTTCTGTACTCGGATCTTTTCGAGAAGAACACCTTGACCGGGCAATCCCGTCAGCGGAAAGACTTGTGGCCTCTCTTTACGTGGAAGAAAACCCTCGAAGGCGGCGAGCGGCTCCAGATTTTGGCACCCTTTGAACCTCTCCTTCCCAACAATAAGAGCATTGAACGCGACTGGTCGCATGTCTGGTCCATCTGGCGCTCGGAGAAGAATCTGGAGACTGGCCACGCCAGTCAGTCCTTTCTCTGGAATTTGTGGCGGCGTGAAACCTCTCCCGACTCGGAAAAAAGCTCGCTCCTTTTCGGACTCATTCAGTATCAATCGGGGCCTGACGGGCGCGTTTGGAAATGGTTTCATTTCCCACGACGTAAACCAGTAGTAGAAGCACCGGAACCAGAATCAACAGTGAAGCCCATCATCGGAGTGGCACCGATACGGGATGTGACGCAGTGGCAGATGAAACCGAAGGAAGAAAACTAAGCAATGTTTCGCGACATCGGACAAATGGTCTGGTTGTTCTGGCGCACCGTGATGGCGCTGCCGAAAGTCTTTCGCCAGTTTCGCAAGATCGAGGAGCAGTTTTTTGAAATCGGCAACTCCAGCCTGTTGATGGCCTGCATTCTGTCAGTGTTCATTGGCGGCGTTCTTGCCCTTCAGACCGGGCCACCACTGGTCGAGCGGGGTCTCTCTGGCGTGGTACCAGGTGTCGTCGGCATGTCTCTGTGCAAGGAATTAGCGCCCGTCATGATGGCGATGTTGATCGCCGGGCGCATTGGTTCCGCGATGGCTGCGGAGATCGGTTCCATGGCCGTTTATCAGGAAATCGACGCGTTGCGGACGATGAACATCGATCCCATTGATTACCTCGTTCTTCCGCGCGTCCTGGCCATCAGCGTTGCTCTCCCGCTCCTCGTCATTTTCGCCGATCTGGTCGGGTGGATAGGCGGAGCGGTCGTCTGCGCAACCAATCCGGAAATTACAATTTCGTGGCAGGCCTACTTCACGTACCTGAGTAAAGCGGTTGGCACCGAGGACATCTTGAACGGCCTGATCAAGAGTTTCGCCTTTGCCGTAGTAATTGGCGTGGTTGGCTGCCATCAGGGCCTGCGAACAATTGGTGGCCCGCGCGGCATCGGACGATCCGTGACGAAATCGGTCGTCAATTCGATTGTCATGATTCTGATACTCGACTACTTCCTGACACGTGTTCTGTTGATGTTCGACATGTAATGGATAGTCCAACCGTCATGCAAAACAGCTGCCCGACAGAAAACAATGGAGTTTGTGTGCAGGTCATTGACTTGCGCAAAAGTTTCAACGGGCATCAGGTACTCAACGGCATCAATCTGGAAGTCCGCTGCGGTGAAATATTTGTCATCATGGGGCCCAGCGGCAGTGGCAAAAGTGTTCTTCTCAAACACCTGATTGGATTGGAGCGTTCCGACTCCGGCACCATTCGCATAGCGGGAAACTTAATTGATTCACCCGAGTTACTCAGCAAGTATCGTATGGCGATGGTGTTCCAATCCGGAGCCCTCCTCAGTTCCCTGTCCGTGGCCCAGAATGTCGGCCTTTATCTTGCCGAGCATCGACTCAAGCCGCGCAAGGAAATCGATCGGATTGTCGCGGAAAAGCTCGCCATCGTCGGCCTGACCGACGCGGCCAACCAAATGCCCAACGAACTTTCAGGCGGCATGAAGAAGCGGGTCGCCATCGCCCGCGCGCTCGTGATTGAGCCGCAGTTTATTTTCTACGACGAACCGACCAGCGAACTTGACCCGTTAATTTCGGTCACCATCGGTGAGGAAATCGTGCGGATGCGCGACCAAACCAACGCCACGACGATCGTCGTCACCCACGACCGCGACCTGGCATTGGGAATTGCCGACCGGATGGCGATTATCCGATCCGGTGAAATACTGGCCCTGGGCACGCCCGAGGAAGTCTACCGCTCTGAGAAGACGGAAGTACAGGAATTTCTGAACGCAGGATTGAAACGTAAACCGATTGAAAAAGCATTATGAGAGGATCACTTGAAGCCAGATTGGGCGTATTCTTCGCCCTCACCGCCATTGCGGGAGTAATACTGATCGAATTGTCAGGCGGTACCGATTTTTTCAAGAAAGGCTATCGATTGCACGCGTTATTCGAGACCGCGCGCGAACTAAAAGTTGGCGATCCCGTCAAGATGGCAGGCGTGCATATCGGCCGCGTCGACGGAATTGATTTTGATGGGAACAAAGTCAAGGTGACCATGAAGATCGATGAAGAACGCAAGGTCAAGACCGACGCCAAGGCTCGCGTGCAATTCGCTGGACTGATGGGGCAGAACTTCATTTCCATCAACATTGGTTCTCCTTCCGCGCCTGCGTTCGAAGACAACGCTGTCATTGAAACAATCGAGCAGGCTGATCTGACGGTCATCATGGAGAAGCTCGATAACGTGGCGTCCGGTGTTCAGAACCTGACCAAAAGCTTCAGTGGCGATTCCATTCAAAATGTTCTCGGTCCCTTGACTGATTTCATGAAGCAGAACAATGAAAAACTTTCCGGCATCTTCGCCAACATGGAGGTTGTCTCGAAAAACATGGCCGACGGCAAAGGCACATTGGGCAAATTCATGGCCGATGACGCTCTCTACACTGAAGCGCTGGCCACCGTGACAAATCTGAACAAAACCGCAGGCGATGCCCAGACTCTACTGGCCGATGCCAGAGGATCATTGAATGACGTGAAAGGCACTTTTGCTGAAGCCAAAACAATATTCGGCGACCTGAAACTGACACTGGAAAAGGCCCGAACCACCGTGGACCAGATCAATCAGGGTAAGGGCACCATGGGCAAACTTTTGCACGATGAATCGCTGTACACAGAAACGACCGTGGCCATGACCAATCTGCGCGAAATCTTTGAAAAGATTAATCGCGGTCAGGGAAGCGCCGGCAAAATCGTGAACGACGAAAGCCTCTACAAGAATGCAAAAATGACGCTGCAAAAACTCGACAAGGCCACCGAAGGCCTCGAAGACTCGGGTCCCCTCAGCATCCTTGGCACTGCCGTCAACAAACTGTTCTAACTCCCTCTCATTTTACGTATGGCCACACGAAAACCGTCCAGTAAATCGCCGAAGAAGCGCCAGCTTCCAAAACGATATCTCGATTTTCAGAAACAATATCCGGACGTCTTCAAGGCCTATGACGCCCTGGGTAATGCCACGCAGGCAGCCGGTCCGCTCGACCCAAAGACTCGCGCTCTCGTTAAGCTCTCGATGGCAATCGGCAGCGCCATGGAAGGTGGCGTTCACAGTCACACCCGCCGCGCACTTGAGGCAGGTTGCTCGGCGGAAGAAATTCGACATGCCGTCTTGCTGGGGACAACCACGCTTGGTTTTCCTACGATGATGAAAGCCATGTCGTGGGTGGATGACGTGATCAAAAAGCAGTAGCGGTTCACCCCTTGTGGGCGGGAACCGGGATTCGAATCGTAACGCGCGTGCCGTGGCCAATTTCGGATTCGATCCACATGCGACCGCCAAGTTGCCGCGTAAATGCGTAGGCCTTGGTCAGTCCAAAGCCCCCACCCCGGGTCAGATGCTCCTTGGTACTTTCGGCACGATAACCAAACTCAACGACCTTGCTGATCTCATTCTCGGGTATGCCGGAACCATTGTCTTCCACCACCAGGCGAAGTTCGTGAACGGTCTGCAGAAGGCCCGCGTTGATTTCGCCACCCGGCGGAGTGTATTTACGGGCGTTGGCAATGAGGTCTCGAAAAATATCGTGTATCACGGATGGCATGAACACCGAGTTATCACTGGCGCCTTCGATCTTGAAATTGATTAAATAGTCGGTTGATTCCCGCGCGGCCACATTAAACAAAATATGATATCGTCCCTTGCTGTTCTTTTCTACGGCCGCAAAAAACCGCATGAACTTGTCTGTCAGTTGATCGGCCGGATGAGCTACCCAATTCAGGCCGATCTCAACCCGTTCGAAATATTCCTGCAGTCTCAGAGTCATTACATGGATGATTGAATTCACATTACCGACGGATTCCTTGAGCTCTGGTTCGCCACGATGTCTGGGTTCGAGTTCCAGCGCTTCGTCAACTTCACGGGTAAAGTAAAAGCCGATCGATGCCATTCTGAGAGCCATATCCTTATCCAAACAACCTTGTTTGATGGCTCTCAAAACCAGTTCCACCATTCGGAACGACTGGGGCAAAGCGTTCGGCTGGTCAAGATCCAGGCGAATCAATTGAAATTCGCCCATCAAGATATTCAGGATATTCAGGAACGAGTGCAATTCCATCTGCGCCCGCTGTTTTTCGGTGAGGTTGATGTCCGTGGTGATTTCCATGATTCGGTACTGGATTACGGTTTATCGGCATCGCTCCAGCGAGCGATGTAGTCCCGAAGGGCTTCCACTGAAATTGGTTTCGGCAGGTATTCATCAAAACCCGCTTCCCGGTATGTCTTTCGGTCGTCACCCAAAGCATCACCGGAAACGGCGACGACGGCGATTGGCTGAATTCGATCGGGAAAAGCCTGTTGGGCGTTTTCGCGGAAGAGTTGAACTGCGTCCGCCCCATCCAAATCAGGCATCGTTACGTCACTGAAAACAATGTCGATCTCGTTTGTCCTCAGTATCTCGATTGCAGAAAAAGCATCTTCCGCGGTAAAGACCTCACACCCCAAATGGCGCAACATTCGCTCAGCCAGCCGCCGATTCATTGCGCCGTCGTCAACGACCAGGCTCCGCACCGCACCATCGACGGGTGACTGCGTTTCGTTCACATTTGCTTCCATTGTCATGAGTCTGGCTTACATCCCCGAACGCATTTCCATTGGCTGGGCGATCAGCCAGATGCTGAAGCTGGAATAGAGCACCATCGTAGCCAGCAGCGGCACAAGACATCGATGGGCTTTCTCGGAATCTGGATACAATGTCCGCGCCATGCGATCCGCAACCAGCACACCAAAAACATGCCCGATGACGATGCAAATGATCTGCAAGTACCAGATACTGCCCAACGACAGCAACGGACCATACGCTACTCCGGCCGTACCAAAGAGGTTCCATCCCCATCCAAATGGATCACTCATCAGCGGCAAGAGGTTCTGACCTTCATGGAAGAAGTGCATGCAATTATGCGCCAGATGATAAAAGAGCGCGACGGGAACCAGGGAATAGGCAAACGCTTTGAAGATTTTCGCGGGTGCAACCGAGATATCATGCGTGAAGGAAGACGCCAGATGGGCCGCCAACCAAAAAAGCAGAATCGGTGCAATTAGCATGAGCGTCATCAGCCCGGTAAAAACCGGCATCGGTCCAAGGCTCGTTTCTGCCCGCAGCCAGTGGTTAAACTGAGTCCACTGCGGCGTCATGGTCAGACCGTGAAAGCTGGTCAGCGATAACAACACAATCGCTAAGATGGATTCGTCCCAACGAAACCGGGTCTTCTGAAGCAGGTCACTCGCAAATGGCCGCACGTTGATAGCCACGTTGTCGTGCGGACAAGCTCGAACGCATTCGGTGCACATTGTGCAGTAGGAGTTTTCATTGAAACTGCCAGGGAACAATCCAGTCGGGCAGCCAGTAGAGTGCGCGTTGCCGTGGTAACAATCTTTCGTCGTGCATTGCACACAGGTATCGGTCGAGATTGAACGCACCTCTACCGGGCTGAACAACGAGTACAGACCCGTAATACGCCCAACCAGACAGCCGTAGCGACAGAATCCACGCCGCTCGAAAAATATCGCCGCAAACACCGCCATGGCCAGCATCGCCAAACCCATCAACGCGGTAGCCTGGGGTGAATGGGTCACGTCATTGCCAAGTTCGAACCACGTCAACACAATGAACAACCCGATGGCCGGATACATATTGCGAGCCCACTTCGGCCACGGCCTCTCGAAACCAAGTCGTTTGACCCGCGACTTGAGCGACAGCGACGTAACCAGCGACGAGAGGGCTTCCCACGGACACACCGTGCAAAACGCCTCACCAAATCCAAGCACGAGAAATATCAACAGGACCCACCACCAGGTCCAGGTAAGCACTGGGGCGATGTTGTGCTTCTGGTTTCCAAATATCCCAGCCGACAGGACAAGCAGGAAAAGCACGAGCGATAACGACTGCATCGCCAAGGGAAACCAGGGCCGGTTTACCAAAGCTTTCAACCATGATGCCTGAAGTAGATTGAAACGCCATCCAACCCGGTTCCCACCCGTCTCTCGGCGCGCGCCAACCAGAAAGTGGGAGACGAGAATGATGAAGACAACTCCGACCGCCGCCATCCACGTGGGTATTCCCGACATGACATGAAACGTCTGACCGCCATCGGCGCTTGTGCCTGTCGCATTGCTCGCCGACAACCCGAGACGGATCATGTTTGACGTATACGCCTGCACGGAACAAACCGGGTCGTTCGTCACGTAGACCAGATCAGGCATGTTGAACTCCTTCCACCAACCGCGTCTGTTGCCGGGCGTCGCGCCGATCCTGCGCAATTCGCGCCTTGCGTGCGCCTATCGCCGCCACGGCAATCAAGACCAAAAGGCTCAGCCCCACCCACTTGCCCCAATGAATTTTCTGGGTTGAAAGAAGAAAAGGGATCACACACTGCATGTCATTTTCGTCGTGAAGAGTGAGGCGCAGGGAATACTTCCCGGTGTCGGCCAACTTTCGATGCAGTGAATAAATGTTTTCCAGGTCCGCCGCGTTGAATTTTACAGCATGAATCGGGCTTTCGTGATCGAGGAGCTCCAGCGTCAAACTGCCCTGATAGACGCTATTGTCCCGTAAATTGAAAATGAGCAGAAACAGCCGAACGTTATCCGGCTCCTGGACCTTTTCACGGTTGATGCCCTGGAAATCGTAAACGACCAGTGACAATTCATACGCGCCCGCCTGTCCGAGAAATTCCTCCTCCGGCACCTGGGGATAATTCTCAAAGTAATTGTAATGGGGCAAGCCCTTGAAGTGATGAGCGTTGACGGGTGTGGCAGCGACGAGAAGGAGTGTGAGGAAAAAACAATTCAGCCACGGATGAACACGGATGGACACGGACGACGAACGAACGGGGATTCGGCAATCGCGACAGCGTCCTGGAGTGCGGATTGAGCAAGCTGAAGAAGGTTCATTTGCCGTCGCCTCTTCCCAATCTGTGTCAATCCGTGTCAATCCGTGGCGCAACATCACCCTTGCCTCCTTCCGATGGACAGGCACTTCGTGGGACATATCACGAGGCATTCGCCGCACATCGAGCAATCCACTGTTTCGTCAATCTTGGGATTTACTTTCATGGGGCACACGTCAGTACAACTCGTGCATTGACTGACGCATTGTTCGGCCTCGCGTTGGATTGCAAACGTAGATTTCCGGCCGATGAATCCCAGCAATCGACCGGTCGGGCAGACGTAGCGACAGGTGAATTGCCGACCGAGCAGCAAATCGAGCAACGCAAAAACTACTACGCTCCCGAGTGCGAGTGAGAGCGTGCCCATCGCAATACCATGAAAAATAGTCTGCCCGATGGCGAAATAGGGCAGTAGAAGTGTCCAGATTCCGTGACCGACCCAAGCGGCTGTGATCAGTCCTCCCACCAAAACACCCCAGGCAAATCCACGATCAAGGGAAAGTTCCGGAAACAGAAACCATCGGCCCAACAGTCGCCGGATTCGGGCGATGGTGAAGAACAGCAAAGATGCGGGACAGATATAGGAACAGAACACGCGGCCGAAAAGAAACGCCAGAAC
>CALBIE010000097.1 GCA_937893495.1 uncultured Verrucomicrobiales bacterium
TTCGATTTCGCCAGCCAGATGTCAAACGCCTGGAGTTGGTGGTCGCCGTACTTGTGGTCGGCATGGGTCGGGGGCGGGACTTTCGCGCGCTCTCGATCGGCCGGCCGGCTTTTCTTGCGCCGCGCCTCGTTGAACTTGCCGACTTCGTCACGGGTGAGGATGCCGTCCTTGTTGAGATCGCTTTCCGGATAGCGCTCCAGGAATTTTTTGAAGCGCTCGTCGGTTTTCGAGCTCTGACTGAGGACCGAGGTTGCCGCGAATGCGACAAAAAGAAGGGCAAGAATTGATTGAGAAGTTTTCATGGCGCGAATGTGGGTTTCCGCTCCAATCGTTACATCCCATTCACTTGGTGGGAAATCACTTTTTCAGGGCGAGAATGGAATGGCGTCGGATGTCGGGCGGGATTCCAGCTCCTCTTTGACCTTTCCTTTGTGCTCGACCAGCTGACAGTCGAAAACAACGACCTCATATTCGCCCTTGGTCATCATTGGCGTGATGGTCGTTTCCGTCGAGTAGGATTCGGCCAAGGCAGCGCCAACAGCGGCGAGGAATAGAACCAGAAGGGTGGTAAATATTTTCATTTTGTTGTTCAACTCCAGGAGTGGCATTGAGTCACGGCCTGACCTCAGAGGCATGCGACAGGGAGCCGGCACACCGCATCGCTTCGCCGATTCATGTTGGGTTTGCCACGCAATCTGCGAGACACAATGAGTCGCCTGTTCGTATCGCTGACTCGTTCGACATCATTTTCGCCGTTTGCCTTCCTTATGTTCAGCGCGACTGAAGTTGAAAGGAGCCGTTGTTACCGGTGGCGGAGCGATAGCTTCCGCCCAGCGTCTTGCCACTAATCACGCCTGCCCATTGGTAACGTTCGCCACCCACCGAAGTCACGGCCTGTATCGTCGTGCGGCCGTTTGCTTCCCTGACCGTAAATGTCGCGGGATATCGGAAAGGCCGACCCAGGCCTGTGCCGGTGAATACTGCTTGCCACGTATTGCCTCTTTGGGAAGTGACGGTGCAGGTTAATGGCCCGGTGGTTTTGAATTTTTTATTGTTCCACGTACCGGTCCATGAATTTGCGGCAGCAGCAGAGATCCCGGTTTGTTCAGGAAGGAACATTAATCCCAGAGTGATGAGTCCGGCGGCCGCAAATGTGCCCCATTTCCTTGAGTTGGAACCAGTGATGATTTTCAGCATGTTGATGTCCTTTCTTTGAGGGTCTTCAGTGAACGGATGGGAAAGGTATAGCACATCTCCGGCTGCCCGTCGAATGGTTGTCGCAGAAAAGGGGAGCACAGCCGGCCCGGCTGTTTGTTTCGGCGGCTCGCCGAAATGTTTGGGAAGCGAGGAAGCCAATAAATGAATCGATGGCATCCATGCGGTCGCCCACCTGAGGGTTTCTGGTGGGTCGCCAGAAACGACATGCGAGCCGCATGTGCTTTTCATGAACCGGGCCGCCCCCTCACCCCATCCCTCTCCCCCGGCGGGGGAGAGGGTGCCCGAAGGGCGGGTGAGGGGGATTCCGTGTTCATGGCCCCGATTCGCGTCCAATCGTTGGAGGTTTTCCCTTCCCATGAACCGGATGACGGAGCGCCGGCTTGCAGCCCGCTTATACCGTTGTTTGTCAACGGGACGACTCCGGTCGAAATCCAATCGTCCGGGACAAAGGCAGTGAATAAGCCGGCAACATGCCGGCGCTCCGGGTGCGCGGGTTCAGGGGTTCAAAGCGCGAATCCTTCGGAGAAATCTCTCCCCCGATGGAGGAGAGGGGGATTCCAGATTCACGGTTGCGAATCGCCGGTAAAGTATATTGTGTACCCCGACTTGGTGAGTCGGGGGTGGATCGTCGCACTTATCTCGACTTCCGGATGCAGTACAGCCGCGCGGTTGTGCGGATGAGAAGGCGGTCACCAACCATCGCCGGCGTGGCCATACACATGTCATCATTCGCGAGGCGGTTCTGATGAAACAGCTTGAAACGGTCGCCGGCCTCGAACACGAACGTCACGCCATCTTCGTTGAGACAAAATACTTTTCCGTCATTTGCCCAAGGGCTGGACGTGAAGCCGCGGCCGTTCGGAATGCGAATCTTGTCGTAGAACGGGCGGCCGGTTTTCGGGTCGAGCGCCGAGAGCATCCCGCGATCGAGCAGCGAGTAGAGCCGGTTCCGATAGAGCAGCGTGCTCGGGTTGTACGGCGCGGCGTTCCAACTGCACCACGTGATGTGTCGATTGGAATTTTCGCTGCGGGAAAGCGTGATGTCTCCGGTTGCGCCGGGACGGATGGCATAGATGGGCTTCAGCGGACTGCCGACGTACCCGGAGCTGAGGTACAGGTGGTCGTCATCCGCGTAGGGCATGGCAATCGTGATCGATGACATGCCGCCGCGATAGTGCCAGAGGAGTTTGCCATCGAGATCGTAGGCGCGCGTCTGGTCGCTGCCGGTTGTGATGATTTCCGTCCGCAACTTGTTCTGCCAGACGTACGGGGTGGACCAGTTGCTGCCTTCCTTGCGTTCGACGCGCCAGATGGTGTCGCCATTGTTTTTGTTGAGCGCGAGCAGAAAGGAATCTTTCTCGTTGTCATTAATCAGGTAGAGCCGGTCGCCGTGCAGTACGGGCGAAGCGGCGTGTCCCCAGCCGAATCGCGTCGGGCGCGGTTCGATGCGTTTTGTCCAGGCTGGTTCGCCCGCCAGCGTGAAGGCGAACACACCGAGATTGCCGAAGTAAAAGTAAACGTGCCGGCCATCGGTGACGGGTGTTTCGGCGGCGTAACTGCCTTTCACGTGAATGGCGGTGTCGGGCACGGCATCGTGGAGTTTCTTTCGCCACTCGGTTTTACCGGATTCGAGGTTGAGGCAATAGGCCCACCATTCGTGCCGGTTTTTCGGGGTTTCCCGATTGCCGCCGAAATAGAGTCCCTTCTTTGGCGGTTCGAGGTTGCCGGTGTTAATGACCGTCGTGAGGAAGATACGATTGCCCCACACGATGGGTGACGACCATCCGCGCCCGGGCAGGTCGGTTTTCCACGCGACGTTTTCGGTGGCGGACCAGCGATCAGGAATGTCCGGGTTTTCGGCCACACCGCGCGAATCCGCACCGCGAAATTGTGGCCAATTGGTCTGTGCGGAAATCGGGCCGGCGGAAATCAGCGTGGCAACGACGGGTGAAAGAAAAGGGATCAAGTTGTTGAATCTCATGTTTTTGAAAATGGCTTGGCTCAAGTGTCGAATGTTGTGACAGGCAGCGCCAAATCCCAAGCTTCAATCTTTACGAGCAATTTGAAAGGGTGCCAACTGAGGAATTCCGAGGTAGTTCCCGGGAGGCCGGTTGGCGGTTCAGAGCAAGGTCCGAATATCCACGGCCTCCATTCCGGCGGCGCGGACGGATTGGAGACCAAGGTCGGTATCCTCATAGCCGCGGCATTCCCCGGGTGGAACGCCGATCAGTTCAGCGGCTTTCAGAAAGATGTCCGGCGCGGGTTTCTGGTTCTCGACATCTTCGCTGGTGACGAGGCCTTTAAACAAATCGATCAGGCCGAGATGCGTCAGCACGGCGGTGGCATTGCGTCGCTTGCCGCCGGTGGCCACGCTCATCGGGAGCTTGCCGTGATTTGCCCGAACGATTTCCACGATCGGCTCGATGGGTTTCGCCTCTTTCGCGAAGGGCAGAAACGATTCCACTTTCTCGCGGCTGAGTTCGTGCGGGTTGCCTTCGAGTCCCTGTTCTTCCAACAGCGTTTTGAAAATCCGCACGGAACCGATTCCGCCCCAGGCGTAGAAGCGTTCCTCCTCGAATTTGATGCCATGCTTTTTGCAGACCGTCTGCCACGCCATCCAGTGCAGGGGCATGGTGTCCACCAGCGTTCCGTCACAGTCGAAAACCAATCCACGAATCATCGGGGCGGAGGGTAGGGGGGCGAAGGGCGCTGGGCAAGGGGCGAGGGATGGGAGATTGGGTTTGGCGTCTGGAAGATGGGCGCTGGGGAGGGTGAGAGGTGAGAGGTGAAAGGTGAAAGGTGAGAGGTGAGAGGTGAGAGGTGAGAGGTGAAAGGTGAGAAAGCGCGTAGCGCTGAGAACGTGAATAGCCGTGTGCGAGCGAAGCGAGCTCACGGAAAGGCACGTCAAAATCAACAGCCGCGTAGCGGCGAAACGAACGGGCACACTTGATCAGCAATGTCCCGACGCGGTTCGCATTCGCATTTGAATGGTATCGGGCTGAACGCGCCAGCGTCTTGGAGTGCGCGCGCTGCTGCGCCGCTTTTTGGGGCGGTCTCACGCGTTGAAAACCTTGTCGAGATCGGGCGTGCGAGAGGATTACAAAACCGAGGCTCTGATATTTGACTGCGTGATTATCCCGTTCAACCAGGTGCCTCGGATTGATCGGGATGCGGTGGTGTGTTTGAGGAGGCGCCCTGTGAATCAGTTTTGATGAGTGGGTTGATAATGCTTGTCCCACCATGCGTTCGCATCCTCGTGCGATTTGAATTTGTAAACTCCCTTTCGAATCCCGGTGAGCACGACACGTCCCGATTGGCCCTGCGCCTTCCGGTTCAATGTGTTGTCCCCTGCTTCAGGTTTTCCTTTATGGTTGCCCATACGATTTTGTCGCCGCAAATACGAGGGCGGCGAGGACATCCTCACGAGAGATGCCGGGGTAATCCTCGATAACCATCTCGACGGAATCACCATCGGCCAAAGCGCCGAGCAGTGTTGAAACCAGCACCCGCGTCCCCGCAATGACGGGCTTTCCGTGACAGACGGCCGGGTCAATCGAGATTCGCTTGTTCATCCGTTGCCAAAGTTCACCAAACGAGCAGGGTCGTCAAGAACGGGCGTGCTGTACCTCGAGAAACTTCACCGATACCGCATCAACCGCAGGGCATTGCCGATGACGATGAGATCGGAGAAGCCCATCGCGGCGGCGCAGATGACGGGGCTGACGAGGCCAAGCACGGCGAGAGGAATGGCGGCGGCATTATAGAAAAAGGCCCAGAATAGATTCTGTCGGATGGTGCGAAGCGTCGCTTGCGCGAGTCCGATGGCCTGCGGAATCGCCCGCACATCGGATTGCAGAAGGATGATGTCGGCGGATTCGCGCGCGACGTCGCTGGCGCGGCTGACGGCGATGCCGAGGTCGGCCTGCTCCAGCGCGGGTGCGTCGTTGATGCCGTCGCCGACAAACGCAACTCGTTGGTTTTGTGTTTGCAATAAGCGTACCAGTTCGGCTTTTCCCTCCGGCCGAATTCCCGCATGCACGTTCTCCGGGGCGATGCCGACCTGTTCGGCGATTGCCATTGCCGTCGTTGCGTTGTCGCCTGACACCATGACGGGGTTCAGGCCCTGTCGGCGCAATTCGGATACCATGTCCCGGGTGCGCGACTTGACTTCGTCCGAGAGTGAGAAAATGGCGACCAATTCGTTGGATCGGGCCAAGCCGACGACCGTGCCGCCGGACTGGCGCCAGTCGTGAACCAGATTGGCGGTGGATGTCGATGTGCCGGATTGAGCGAGCCATTCGAGCGAACCCAATCGATGCGATTGACCGTTGATCTCCGCTTCGATGCCTGAGCCGCGCACTTCGTTCCATCCCTTGATATCTATTTTGCGGCCACCGAGGTGTTGGAAGGCGTCCTTGCCCAGCGCCCATTCAAACAGTGCGCCACTGAGGGGATGTTTGGAAAATTGGGTCAACGCCGTGACGATGGCGGGGATGGAATCTTCGCTTTGCTTGTCTTGAGAATCCCCCTCACCTGCCTTTCGGTTACTCGCCATTCGTGTACCCGGACGCCCCCCCACCCCATCCCTCTCCCCCCATGGGGGGGAGGGGGCCCAAAGGGCGGCTGAGCTGGCGTCGGCCATGGGTTCAAACCGCGAGTCGGCACGCGCGGAATCTCGCCCACTGGGAGAGAGAGATTGCGTGAGGGGGTTCTCGGGCTGGTCAATCGCAACGTAATCAGTGACAGCCAATTTCCCTTCGGTCAGCGTGCCGGTTTTGTCGAACAATACGGTCGTGAGCGTCCCGCTTTTCTCCAGCGCGGCACCGTCGCGGATGAGGATGCCGCGTTTCGCCGCGGCGTTGACGCCGGCCATGATTGCGGCTGGGGTCGCGAGTCCCATGGCGCACGGGCAGGCGATGATGAGCACTCCGGCAAAATGAATGAACGCGGCTTCCAGTGGGCTTGCTGGAAAGTGTTCCGGCTTGAGAAACGGCAGTAATGACATGGCGGTTTTCAGGGCGTGGTCATAGGCGAACCCCCACCAAAGCGCGGTACCGAGGGCAATCAACACAACGACGGGAACAAACACGCTGCTGACCTGGTCGCCGAGTTTCTGGATGCCCGCGCGGCTGGTTTGCGCCCGTTGCACGACGCGAATGATCTGCGCAAGGGCGGTTTCCTCGCCCGTGGCCGCGACACGAATCGTGAGCCGGCCGTTCTGGTTGATGGTTCCGCCAAAGACCTTGTCCCCCTTCTGCTTTTCGACCGGTAATGACTCCCCGGTGAGCATCGATTCATCCACGGCGGAATGACCGTCGATCACCTCGCCGTCAATCGGGTTTTTGTCGCCGGGTTTGACAATGATCAAATCGCCGGTCGAGAGGGATGCCACGGGCACGTCGGACTCCGATCCGTCACTGTTTCGTTTGCGGGCGGTTTCAGGGGCCAGATTCAGGAGGGATTTGAGCGACGTTTCCGCGCGGGTGCTGACCCGGGCTTCGATGAAGTGTCCGATGCTGATGAGGGTGATGATCGCCGCCGATTCCATGAAGTAGAGGTGTCCGCTGTAGGCGGTGAAAAGTGCCCACGTGCTGAATCCGAACGCGGCGGTGGAACCCAGTGCGACGAGGGTGTCCATGTTGGAATTGCCGCGCTTGAGTTGCGCCCAGGCTCCGCGATAGAAGCGCGCGCCACAGAAAACCTGGACAGGTGTGGCGAGGGCGAATGCGCCCCACTTGAACCAGGGTTGCATGCCGAGACCGAGCACCCATTCGCCGAACATCAACAGCGCCGTCACGGTGCCGCCGAGATAGACGTTGAGTTGCCAGGAGGAGAGGTGGGGTCTGGCGTCTTGGGTTTGGGGGATGGGAACGCTGGCGGTGTAGCCCGCGTTGCTGATGGCGGCGATCAATCTGTCCGGGGAAGGGGTGGAATCGGGATTCCAGGTCACGGTGGCGGAGCCGGGATCAAGCGAGACGCTGGCGAATGAGACGCCCGCGACCGATTGCAGGGCTTCAGTGGCATGCCGGACGCAGCCCTGGCAGGTCATGCCGTCAATAGCGATGGTTGTTTTTTCGGATTCCATGTCGTTCCAGGTAGTGCTCGCGATTGCCGGTCGTCAGTATTCGCCTTACCACGATGCGGGCAAAACCATTTTTGGCAAAGGCTGGATGTATTCAATCAGGAGGCCATGAGTCCACATGAGCAGGCGATGTTGCCAGGCAGAGAGGGGAACCCAGTCGGCCCGGCTGTTCATTATGGCGGCTCGCCGGAATGATGATCGGCGTGCGAGAGCGACGAAAGATTTTTTTGGGAACAGGCGACCGCGCGCCCAACCGCCTTTGGCGAGCCGCCAAAGGCCACATGCCAGCGGCATGTGCTCCCCTTCTCGGGTGGTCCGTCCGGTTCACAAGATTGAATCCCCGCTGGTATTCGCGTGCGTTCGTGTCTATTCGTGGTTGGTCTGAACATTGTGTCCAAATTGAATTCCATTTCCGTCGTCATCCCGACGTTGAACGAGGAAGCCGAACTGCCGGAGACGATTCGGCGTGCGCGGACGATTGCGGAAGTCAGTGAAATCATCGTGGCCGATGGCGGCAGTACGGATGGAACGCGGGCAATTGCGTTCGAGGCGGGTTGCATCGTCGTGGAAAGCGAGGCCGGTCGTGGAAAGCAACTGCGGGCCGGCAGTGAGCGCGCGACGGGCGATGTAGTTCTGTTGCTGCATGCGGACACGTGGTTGCCGGTGGATGCTGGTCGTGCTGCGCTGGCGTTGTTGAATCGGTCGGGTGTGGTCGCGGGTGGATTCTGGAAACGGTTTCGTAAAGGCGCGCCGATTGCGATGCGGGGCGCGAGGGTGAAGTGCTGGTTGTTGCTGCGGGTGAGTGGATACGTATTTGGCGATCAAGGGTTCTTTCTGCGGCGCGAGACCCTGCGTGAAATTGGGGGAGTGCCGCCGGTGCCTTTGATGGAGGAACTGGAGTTGTGCAAACGCCTGCGGGCGATGGGACGAATCGAACTGGCCGATGCGACGGTGATCACTTCGTGGCGGAAGTTCGCAAAGCACGGTGTGTTGCGGACGTATCTGCTGATGTGGCGGGTGCTGCGGGCGTATCGGCGTGGCGTGCCGGTGGAGAAGTTGGAGCGGGTTTACCGGGAGGGGAGGTAGGGCATAATGCACAGTTCACAGAACACAGTGCTCAGTGCTCAGTGCTCAGTGCTCAGTGCTCAGTGCTCAGTGCTCAGTGCTCAGTGC
>CALBIE010000098.1 GCA_937893495.1 uncultured Verrucomicrobiales bacterium
TTGTCCACCCAGATTTCCGTTCCTTCTTTCGGAAGAATGTATCGGAGTGTCGGATCCTCTGCGATGGCCAGCGACGCGTCGCCGTTATACACGATTGCCGCAGTGACGGTGCGGGCGCGAATCTGATTGGCACCGGCGAGACTGGTCGAGAAACCGCGCGAACGGGGCTTGGTCGCCGTGAGTAATTCCATCGCGCTTTTGAGGTGCGCGATGCTGGTCGTGTTCATGCTTTGACCCTGATGTTTCAATGCGGCGCCGATGCAGTCGCGCAGGGAATCGATCAGGACAAATCGTTTCGGTTGGTTTTTGGGATCGAAAATGAGGCTCCAGCTATCCACGATTTCGAATCCCGGCTCGGGCCGGATGAGGATACCGAGTGTTCCCCACATGTAAGGCACGGAAAACTGATTACCACGGTCAAATTCCCGATTGATGAACTTCGGATTCAAGTGCTTGAAATTGGGGATGTTTTCCTTCCGGAGCCGGTTGAGCAATTTGAGCTTCATCATGGTCGGCACCATGTAATCCGGCGGGACGACAATATCGTAGGACGAGACGCCGCCGGCTTGGATTTTCGCGAGCATCTTTTCCGCGTCATCGTAAAGGTCCATCGTGACTTTGCACGCGAAGCGGGTTTCAAATTCCTTGATGACCGCCGGGTCGATGTATTCGCTCCAATTGAAGATATTGAGACGGCTTTCTGCGGCCGACGCGGCGGGAATCAAAAGGCTGGCGAGCAGGAGCAGGAGGGCCGGGCGCATACTATTCGTATTTGCGATTGCGCTGAAGCAGCGCGATGAAAATGGCCGTGATTGTGCTGGCAAGAATCACCAGCGTCGAAAGGGCATTAATTTCCGGAGTGATACCCCGTTTGACGGACGAGTAAACCAATATTGGCACGGTCGTCGATCCCGCACCACTGGTAAAAAAGCTTACCACAAAATCATCCAGACTCAGGGTAAACGCCAGAATACTCCCGGCCATAATGCCGGGCATCATCAAGGGCAGGGTAATCTGTCGGAATGTCTGCCAGGGATTGCAACCCAGATCGGATGCCGCTTCCTCCAGCGAGGCGTCCCAGTTGGCCAGACGTGACCGCACGACGATGGCGACGAAGGGGATTTGGAACGTGATATGCGCCATGATCATCGTCGGCATGCCAAGTTCGAAAAGTTGAAAATGTTTTCGCGCCATGGAGTAGAAGAGCAGCATCGACACGGCCAGCACGATGTCGGGGATAAATACAGGCACGTGCAGGAATCCGTTAAACAGGCGTTTGCCGGGAAATTGGTAGCGACTCAATCCGTAGCCGAGCGCCGTGCCCATTACAGTGGACAGGGCCGTGCTGATTCCGGCCAGGATGAACGTGTTTTTCAGGGCATCCATCGCGACTTCGTTTTTCCAGAGAGCACCGTACCATTTGGTTGTGAAACCCTGCCAGACTGAGCCAAAGCGCGCTTCGTTGAACGAATAGACGATGACCACTACGATGGGAAGATAGAGGAAGAGGTAGAGCGCGATGGCAATCGGACCGCTTAACGTAAGATAGCGCTTTTTCACAGTACGACTGGAGCTTTCTCTTTTTCGTTCAGCGTGAAAAACGAATGAACCATGAGTCCAAAAAGGACGAGCGCCATCGCGACAACGGCGAACGCCGAGCCGAACGGCAAATCTCTCGATACAGTGAACTCCTGTTGCAGTGCATTGCCGAGGAGGAAAGTCTTTGAGCCCCCCAGCAAGTCGGGAATGACAAATTGTCCAGTAGCCGGGAGCAGAACAAGAATGAAACCGGCAATCAGGCCGGGCTGGATCTGCGGCAGGATGGCGTTGCGAAACGCTTCCCACTTCGGTGCGCCGAGGTCTCGCGCTGCCTCGGCAAGTTCCCAGTTGATCTTTTCGACTGACGCATAGAGCGGCAACACGATGAACGGGAGATAATCACAAACCATGGCAAACATGACGGGCGTCCATCCGGGATAAAGCGCCTCGTCGGGTGAGAGTAGTCCGATAAATACGAACGGACGCACCAGCCAGCTTTCCGGTGAAAGGAGAATTTGCCAAGCGTAGGTGCGAATCAGCAGATTTGTCCAGAACGGGATGATGACGAGAATCAGCGCGAGAGTTTTCAGTCGTCTCGGTAGTCCGGCAATGAAGAACGCCATCGGCAACGCGGCGAGCAGACACAGCGCGGCCGTGGCGCATCCGACGAGAATGCTTCGGTTTAGTATCTCAATGTAGATCGGGTCGTAACCAAACACACTTTGTCCGGCGAGGCGGTTGTAGTTCGTCATTGTGAAATCACCCACGACCTGCCCTTCGGGACCACGCGTCAGAAAACTCATGACGACAACGATGATGATCGGCAGCAGGAGAAAAACGGACATCCAGAGAATCCCGGGACCGGAGAGCCATGCCGAACGCCAGAAGTGACCGGTGCGGGGCAGGGGCTCCCCGTAGTGAACTGTCCAGCCTTTGCCTGCCTTTTTGGGTGTCATCAGGAATCCAGCAGCAAAAGGTTTTCCGGAGGCAGATGCAGAGTGACATCGTCCCCGATGGTGAGTCGTTGGACGGCAACCTGCGTATTAGTTGCAATCACCCGAACAACCAGGTCTTCATGGCGGACCTTGAG